>JAYENR010000100.1:0-15212 GCA_034722175.1 Pseudomonadota bacterium
AATCTACGTGTGCGTAGTGACGTGTATCTGATTCATACTCAACGTGAGAAGTTGAGATTGTGATTCCACGATCTCTCTCTTCTGGTGCGTTATCGATAGATGCGAAGTCTTTGATGTCTCCACCGTACTTCTTACCTTGCACGATAGTTAGTGCCGCTGTTAGAGTTGTCTTACCATGGTCAACGTGACCAATGGTGCCTACGTTTACGTGCAATTTAGCGCGTTCAAACTTTTCTTTTGCCATTTTAAAATACCTATATTAAGCAACGACCCACCACTACGATGGATCACAAATTTATCAAAAAAAGATTAAGAGCCTTTTTTAGTACTTGCGATGATTTCATCCTGGATATTCTTCGGAGCATCGTTATACTTCGCGAACACCATGCTGTAGTTAGCACGACCCTGAGTCAATGAGCGCATCTGGTTAGAATAACCAAACATCTCAGAAAGCGGAACTTCTGCTTTAATTGACTTACCAGTAGGAATATCATCCATACTTGAAACCATACCACGACGACGGTTCAAATCACCAATGATATCACCCATATACTCTTCAGGAGTCGTTACTTCAACTGCCATAATTGGTTCAAGAATTACTGGACTCGCTTCAGCTACACCATTCTTAACACCCATACCAGCAGCGATACTGAACGCCATTTCATTCGAGTCAACATCATGATAAGAACCATCGATTAACTCGACAGATACATCAACCATTGGGAAACCAGCAATTACACCACTTTCCAACTGAGCTTTTGCACCCTTCTCAACAGCACCAATATATTCACGAGGAACAGCCCCACCAACAATACTATTGATGAATTCAAATCCAGCACCCGCTTCACGAGGACCAATTTTAAACACAACATGCCCGTATTGACCACGACCACCAGACTGACGTACAAACTTACCGTCTGCTTCAACCGCTTTCTTAATGGTTTCACGGTATGACACCTGAGGCGCACCAACATTAGCTTCAACACTAAACTCACGCTTCATACGGTCAACAATGATATCCAAGTGAAGCTCACCCATACCAGAGATGATCGTTTGATTAGTTTCTTCATCAGAGTGAACACGGAAAGATGGATCTTCAGCAGCAAGCTTCTGAAGAGCAATACCCATTTTCTCTTGGTCAGCCTTAGTTTTTGGCTCGATAGCAATCGAGATTACAGGATCAGGGAATTCCATACGTTCAAGCACGATCTTGTTATCTGGATCACATAGAGTATCACCAGTAGTTGTGACTTTAAGACCAACAGCACAAGCGATATCACCAGCATTTACTTCTTTAATCTCTTCGCGAGAATTAGAGTGCATCTGAATCAAACGCCCAACACGCTCTCGCTTCTCTTTAACAGAGTTATATACAGGACTACCTGCAGTTAACGTACCAGAGTAAACACGGAAGAATGTTAATGTACCAACATAAGGGTCAGTCATGATCTTAAATGCTAATGAAGAGAAAGGTTCATCATCTGTTGAATTACGAACAGCATGTGTTCCATCTTCTAGTTCACCATCAATCGCAGGTACATCTGTAGGAGCAGGCATATACTCAATTACTGCATCCAATAGTGCTTGCACACCTTTGTTTTTGAATGCTGAACCACAAAACATTGGAACGATTTCAACATCGATACAACGCTTACGAATACCAACTTTAATATCTTCTTCAGAAAGATCACCTTCTTCAAGATACTTATCCATTAGTTCTTCAGTGGCTTCAGCGGCAGATTCAACCATCTTTTCACGCCACTCTTCACACTCGTCTTGCATATCAGCAGGAATATCTTCATAACGATACTCCATACCCATATTCTCTTCTTCCCAATAGATCGCTTTCATCTTAACCAGGTCAACAACACCAATGAAAGTATCTTCAGCACCGATTGGCAACTGCATTGGAACAGGAGCAGCACCTAAACGATCAACAACCATTTGATTAACGTTTAAAAAGTTCGCACCTGCACGGTCCATTTTATTCACGAAGCCCATGCGTGGAACACCGTACTTATCAGCCTGACGCCATACTGTTTCAGACTGTGGCTCTACACCAGATACTGAACAGAAGCAGGTAACTGCACCATCAAGTACACGTAGGGAACGCTCTACTTCGATTGTGAAATCAACGTGACCCGGGGTATCGATAATGTTAATACGGTGCTCAGGAAATTGACGACCCATACCACTCCAGTGACAAGTTGTCGCAGCAGAAGTAATGGTAATACCACGTTCTTGCTCTTGCTCCATCCAATCCATGGTAGCACCACCGTCATGTACTTCACCAATCTTGTGAGATACACCTGTGTAGTACAAAATACGTTCTGTAGTTGTTGTTTTACCCGCATCAATGTGGGCCATGATACCGATATTACGATATCTCTCTAAAGGGTGTTTACGTGCCACGATAGCTAACCTTTTAATTAAATTCTAAAACAATAAAGGCCCTTAATCGGGCCCCAATCAGATTACCAACGGAAATGTGAGAAGGCTTTGTTCGCCTCGGCCATCCGGTGTGTATCTTCTTTTTTCTTGACCGCTGATCCGCGATTTTCTAGTGCGTCACCTAACTCACCAGCTAATCTCAACATCATGCCTTTTTCACTACGCTTACGTGAGGCTTCAACCATCCAACGCATAGCTAGTGCTAATTTACGATCTTGTCTTACTTCAACAGGTACTTGGTAAGTTGCACCACCAACACGGCGTGACTTTACTTCAACCATAGGACCAATATTGTCTAACGCTTCTTTAAGTATAGCAACGTGATCGCCACCTTTTTTACGCTCAACTACAACGTCTAAAGCACCATATACAATTTTTTCAGCAACGGATTTCTTACCGCTAACCATGATCATGTTTACAAACTTTGTTAAAGTTGTATCACCAAACTTAGGATCAGGTAAAACCTGTCTTTTTGGAATTTCTCTTCTTCTTGCCATTCTTAACTCTTCCGGTATAAATGTAACACTAATATTGCAAAACGTATGTTAAAGGAATATTAACCTTTAGGACGCTTTGCACCGTACTTCGAACGACCTTGTCTACGTCCATCAACACCAGAGCAGTCTAATGCTCCACGTACTGTATGGTAACGTACACCAGGTAAATCTTTTACACGACCACCACGGATAAGGATTACCGAGTGTTCTTGTAGGTTATGACCTTCACCACCAATGTATGATGATACTTCATAACCATTCGTTAAACGGACACGCGCAACTTTACGCAGGGCAGAGTTAGGCTTCTTAGGGGTTGTTGTATAAACACGCGTACAAACACCACGACGCTGAGGACATGCCTGCAACGCTGCAACGTTTGAAACTTTACGCTTATCTTTACGCGGCTTACGCACCAACTGGTTAATAGTCGCCATTAATTTTCTCCAATTTGAGATTAACTCTTTACTTATTCACATACCTGCGGCCAAAATAGCCGCAAATAGGGATTGAGGATTTTAGTGATCTAAATTCAATAAGTCAAGCATAAATACTTGAAATTATTATCTGAATTTAAACCTCACCCTCAATATTCTCTACTTCAACCTCTTCTGATACAACCGATTCAGCAGAAGTTTCTTCATCACCTTCAGGCTTCATAAAGGCTTGTAATTCATCCATTGCAACATCAGCAGCTTCTTTACGAGCCTGGTGATATGCAAAACCTGTTCCCGCAGGAATCAAGCGTCCAACAATTACGTTTTCTTTCAGGCCAACCAAGGTATCACGTTTTCCACTTACCGCAGCTTCTGTTAGTACACGAGTTGTTTCCTGGAATGATGCCGCTGAGATAAATGACTCAGTTGCAAGTGATGCTTTAGTAATACCTAGAAGTACACGTTCAAAACTTGCTTCAACTTCACCTTTTTCTCTTGCTTTATCATTCAATTCAATGACACGAGCATATTCAGCCTGCTCACCTTTAATAAGGCCTGTATCACCAGGACTTTTAACTTCCACTTTGCGTAGCATCTGACGAACAATGGTCTCAATATGCTTATCATTGATTTTTACACCTTGAAGACGATATACATCCTGTACCTCATCCACAATGTATTCAGCTAATCTCTCAATACCTAGTAGACGCAGAATATCATGTGGATTAGGGTTACCATCAACAATCACATCACCTTTTTCAACACGTTCACCTTCAAACACAGAAACAATACGCCACTTAGGAATCAAGGACTCGTACTGTTCACCACTATCCTGAGTAATCACTAAGCGCTGCTTACCTTTAGTCTCTTTACCAAAACCAATTACACCAGATACTTCAGCCATAATTGAAGGCTCTTTAGGTTGACGAGCTTCAAATAAGTCAGCAACTCGAGGTAGACCCCCTGTAATATCCTTGTTTTTAGAAGACGCTTGTGGAATACGTGCTAAAACATCACCTGCACCAACCGTTGCATTTTCTTGTATAACAACAATACCGTTTTCAGGTAAATAATAAAGTGCTGGAGTTTGAGTTCCTGCAAAACATACTGCTTCACCATTGTCATCAACTAAAGCAACATATGGACGAGTCTCTTTTGCCGTTGTAGAACGTTCTTTGGCATCTTTAACAACGTGCGTTGTTAAACCAGTCAACTCATCAACATTCTCTTCAACAGCACCTTCAAAGTTACCAAACTGAACCGTACCATTAACCTCTGTAATAACCGGGTGTGTATGTGGGTCCCACTGTGCCAAGATATCACCAGAAGTTACACTTCCACCATCTTCAACCGTTACCGTTGATCCGTACGCTATCTTATAACGCTCTTGTTCTCTACCTGCTTCATCAGCGATCGTTATTTCACCAGATCGTGACGTAACAACAATTTGACCATCTGAGTTTTTAATCGCTTTTAAATTAACCCACTTAGCAGAACCAGTATGCTTCACTTCAATCTGACTCTGTGCAGATGAACCTGAAGCTGTTCCACCAATATGGAAAGTACGCATTGTTAACTGAGTACCCGGTTCACCGATTGACTGGGCCGCCATTACACCGACAGCTTCACCCATGTTTACCATGTGCCCACGAGCCAAGTCACGGCCGTAACAAGTTTGACAGATACCAAAACGGGTTTCACATGTCATTGGTGAACGTACAAAGACCTGATCAATACCATTTTCATCGATCTCATTAACCAGTGCTTCATCCAGCAATGTGCCACGGGCGACTAATAGTTTTCCATCTGAATTCAATACGTCACGACTAACGATACGACCAAGAACACGATCTTTAAGTGTCTCAACAACATCACCACCCTCAACGTGGGCAGTCATCATAATTCCTGTGTCTGTTCCACAATCGTTTTCAGTTACAACCACATCCTGAGCAACATCTACTAGACGACGTGTTAAGTAACCAGAGTTAGCTGTTTTAAGAGCTGTATCTGCCAAACCTTTACGTGCACCGTGCGTAGAGATGAAATACTGAAGTACGTTCAAACCTTCACGAAAGTTAGCTGTGATAGGTGTTTCAATGATAGATCCATCTGGCTTCGCCATAAGACCACGCATACCACCCAACTGACGCATCTGTGCCACGGAACCACGAGCTCCTGAGTCAGCCATCATATAAACTGAGTTAAAAGAGGTTTGCTGAACTTCTTCACCAGCTTTATCAACAACTGTTTCAAACTGAAGCTCTTCCATCATCGACTTAGTGACTAATTCATTGGTGTGAGACCAGATATCAACTACCTTATTGTAACGCTCACCATCTGTTACCAGACCTTGTGAGAACTGACCTTGAATCTCAGCAACCTGAGTTTCAGCACGCTCGATAATTCCAGCTTTACTATCAGGAATTAACATATCATCTGAACAGAAAGACAGACCTGCTAATGTTGACCATTTGAAACCTGCATACATTAGCTGATCGGCAAAAACAACCGTCGCTTTTGGACCCAATACACGGTAACAAGTATTCAATACAGAACTGATATTTTTCTTAGTTAAACTTACGTTCAACAAATCAAAACTTAACCCTTTAGGTAGAATTCTGCATAACAGTGCACGGCCAGCTGTGGTTTCTACAACACGAGTACTAACACTTTCAGTACCCGATTCATCGATAACAGTCTCTTCAACCTTAAGCTTGATAATAGAGTGCAAATGAACAACTTTCGCAGTCATCGCTCTTTCAACTTCTTGCCAGTTAGAAAAGGCCTTACCTTCACCAATTGAATTAATACGTGAACGAGTAATGTAATACAGACCTAATACAACATCCTGTGAAGGAACAATAATAGGCTCACCATTCGCAGGAGACAGCAAGTTATTTGTTGACATCATCAATGTACGAGCTTCGATCTGTGCTTCTAAAGATAGTGGTACGTGTACCGCCATCTGATCCCCATCGAAATCGGCGTTAAATGCCGAACATACTAATGGGTGAAGATTAATTGCTTTACCTTCAATCAACACAGGTTCAAACGCTTGGATACCCAAACGGTGAAGTGTAGGAGCACGGTTTAATAACACTGGATGTTCACGAATTACTTCATCCAATACATCCCAAACTTCAGGTAAACCTTGCTCTACCATCTTTTTAGAAGCTTTAATTGTTGGAGCCATTCCACGCTTCTGTAGCTTACTAAAAATAAATGGCTTAAACAGCTCAAGAGCCATCTTCTTAGGTAAACCACACTGATGTAGTCGTAAAGTTGGACCTACAACGATTACAGAACGTCCAGAATAGTCAACACGCTTACCAAGTAAGTTCTGACGGAAACGACCCTGCTTTCCTTTAATCATATCTGCAAGAGACTTAAGCTGACGTTTATTTGTCCCAGTTACAGCACGACCACGACGCCCATTATCTAACAGTGAATCTACTGCTTCCTGTAGCATACGTTTTTCGTTACGTACAATAATATCCGGTGCCATTAAGTCCAATAGACGTTTCAGACGATTATTGCGGTTAATAACACGACGATATAAATCGTTCAAATCTGAAGTCGCAAAACGACCACCATCCAAAGGAACCAATGGACGTAACTCAGGAGGAAGTACCGGTAACACATCTAAAATCATCCATTCAGGCTTATTACCTGAATTTAGAAAAGCTTCAATCAGCTTAAGACGCTTAGTAATCTTCTTTTGTTTAGTTTCCGAATTAGTACTCTCTACTTCTTCACGCAGACGTGTTGCATCACCCTTAAGGTCGATAGCCTGAAGCATTTTCTTAATTGCTTCTGCACCCATCTGGGCTTCAAACTCATCACCATATTCGTCTAATGCATCAAGATACTCTTCTTCCGTTAATAACTGCCAAGGCTCTAAAGGAGTCAGGCCTGGGTCAACCACCATGAACGCTTCAAAATAAAGAACCGCTTCGATCTCTTTTAATGTCATATCCAACATTAAACCAATACGAGATGGCAGTGACTTTAGGAACCAGATATGTGCAACAGAAGTAGCAAGGTCAATATGACCCATACGCTCACGACGAACTTTAGATTGAGTTACTTCAACCCCACACTTCTCACAGATAACACCACGGTGCTTAAGACGCTTATACTTACCACAAAGGCATTCGTAGTCACGAATAGGTCCAAAAATTTTGGCACAAAATAAACCATCACGCTCAGGCTTGAACGTACGATAGTTAATTGTTTCAGGCTTCTTAACTTCCCCGAAAGACCATGAACGGATTTTTTCTGGTGAAGCAAGTGATACTTTAATCGCATCAAAATCACTTGATACGTTTTGTTTTTTTAGAAAACCTAATAAATCTTTCATCTAGTCTTGCTCCAACTCAATATCAATACCTAGGGCACGAATCTCTTTACGTAATACGCTAAATGATTCAGGCATACCTGGTTCCATATATTCATTACCATCAACAATGTTTTTATACATTCTTGTACGACCGTTCAAGTCATCAGACTTAACTGTTAACATTTCCTGTAGAGTGAATGCTGCACCATATGCTTCTAGTGCCCATACCTCCATCTCACCGAAACGCTGACCACCAAACTGTGCTTTACCACCTAATGGTTGCTGTGTTACTAAGCTGTAAGGACCTGTTGAACGAGCATGCATCTTATCGTCAACCAAGTGGTTAAGCTTCAAGTAGTACATATAACCTACTGTTACAGGACGATCAAACTCTTCACCTGTCAAACCATCAAACAACTTCATTTGACCTGATTCAGGCAGATCAGCAAGCTTTAACATTGCTTTAATCTGTGCTTCAGAAACACCATCAAATACGGCCGATGCAACTGGAACACCTTTTTTCAGGTTATGTGCTAACTCGATAATTTCATTATCACTAAACTGCGAGAAATCAACCGACTGACCTTGAGTATCATTATAGATCTTATCTAAGAAACTACGAATCTCTGCAATTTCAGCTTGCTGCTGTAACATTGCGTTAATTTTAGTTCCTAAACCTTCAGCCGCTAGCCCAAGGTGAACCTCAAGAATCTGACCAACGTTCATACGTGAAGGTACACCAAGAGGGTTTAGACAGATATCAACTGGGCGTCCAGTTTCATCATATGGCATATCTTCAACAGGACAAATACGTGAAATAACACCTTTATTCCCGTGACGACCCGCCATTTTATCTCCAGGCTGGATACGGCGTTTGATCGCTACGTAAACCTTAACCATTTTAGAAACACCCGGTGCTAAATCATCACCCTGACTTAGTTTCTTACGCTTCTCTTCGTAAGCCTCATTTAAGTCAATACGTTTCTGCTTAAGCTGGTTATCCAAACCTTCTAGCTGGCGTGAGATTTCAGCATCATCAACATTCAAAGTAAACCATTTGGCTTGATCAATACCTGCTAAAAACTCTTTAGTTAACTCAGTTCCATCAACAAGCTTATGACCTAAGATCATTGTTTGAATACGATCTAAAGTATCTTCTCTTAGAATCGTGTATTGCTCATCAATGTCCTTACGAATCTTAGTCAACTCGTCTTCTTGAATCGCCAATGCACGTGAATCTTTCTCAATTCCTTCGCGAGTAAATACCTGAACGTCAATAACCGTTCCTTCAATACCTTTACTTACGCGTAAAGAAGTGTCTTTAACATCAGAAGCTTTCTCACCAAAGATAGCACGTAGTAATTTTTCTTCAGGAGTTAATTGAGTTTCACCCTTAGGTGTCACCTTACCTACAAGAATATCACCCTGCTTGACTTCCGCTCCAACGTAAACAATACCGCACTCATCTAAACGAGCAAGTGCAGATTCACCAACATTAGGAATATCAGCAGTAATCTCCTCTGGACCAAGCTTAGTATCACGAGCAAGACATGTTAATTCTTCAATGTGGATTGTTGTATAACGATCTTCCTGAATAACACGTTCAGAAATCAGGATCGAATCCTCAAAGTTATAACCATTCCAAGGCATAAATGCGATACGCATGTTTTGACCCAGTGCCAAGTCACCTAAATCCGTAGATGGACCATCAGCCATAACATCACCACGACGGACAGCATCACCCGCTTTAACAACTGGCTTTTGGTTAATACATGTATTCTGGTTAGAACGCTGGTACTTAACCAGATTGTAGATATCAACCCCAGATTCGCCTTCTTTAATCTCATCGCCGTTTACACGAACAACAATACGTGCGGCATCAGATGAAACAACTTCACCGCCACGCTCAGCAACAACGATTACACCTGAGTCGATTGCAACTGTCTTCTCAACACCTGTTCCTACTAGCGGCTTATCTGCACGTATAGTTGGAACTGCTTGACGCTGCATGTTCGCACCCATTAGGGCACGGTTAGCATCATCGTGCTCTAGGAATGGAATCAGTGATGCTGCAACAGATACGATCTGTTGAGGCGATACATCCATGTAGTTCACATCATTTGAGGATGCTAAAGTAAATTCATTCTGATGACGAGCTGAAACTAGATTACCAACAAAACGATTATCAGCATCCAGCTCGGCACTTGCCTGAGCGATAACAAACTGCGCTTCATCGATAGCTGAAACATACTCAACTTCATCGGTTACTAGACCATCAACAACTTTACGGTAAGGTGTTTCTAAAAAACCATACTCATTAGTCTTAGCATAAATCGCTAATGTATTGATAAGACCAATGTTTGGTCCCTCAGGAGTTTCGATAGGGCAAACACGACCATAATGTGTTGGGTGTACATCACGTACCTCAAAACCTGCACGCTCACGTGTAAGACCACCAGGCCCTAACGCAGAAACACGACGCTTGTGCGTAACTTCTGATAGCGGGTTAACCTGATCCATAAACTGTGATAGCTGACTTGAACCAAAGAACTCTTTGATCGCAGCAGATACAGGTTTAGCGTTAATCAAATCTTGCGGCATAAGACCATCAGTCTCTGCTTGATTTAAACGCTCTTTAACCGCACGCTCTACACGAACCAGGCCTACTCGGAATGCGTTCTCAGCCATTTCACCAACCGCACGAATACGACGATTACCTAATGTATCAATATCATCTACCTGACTTAAACCATTACGGATATCGATCATTTCACGAATAACATCAATAATGTCTTCTTTAGCAAGTACACCGTCACCATCATTGTTCTTACGACCTAAACGACGGTTTAACTTCATACGACCAACATTAGATAAGTCATAACGGCTATCATCAAAAAACAGGCTGTTAAACAAAGCTTCTGAAGACTCTTTTGTTGGTGGCTCACCCGGACGCATCATGCGATAAATTTCAATCTGAGCTTCAAGCTGAGAGGTCGTTGTATCTAAATTAAGTGTATCTGAGATGTATGGACCATTTTCCAATTCATCAACATAGATGATTTTGACTTTAGCACCTTCAATTAAGCTAATACGCTCAATTGACTCTACAGTTAACACTTCATTTGCACGACAAACCAACTCACCTGTGTTCTCATCAACAATACCAGTCGCTAGGACCTTACCTAATAGGTACTCAGATGGAACCACAACAGTGCTAATATTGGCTTCTTTAAGTTGCTTGATAGTACGAGCGTTAACTTTTTTACCTGCTTCTACAATCTTCTTACCATCATGCTCAACATCAAAGCTGGCAGTCTGACCTTTGAGCTGCTCAATATTAAGATCAAGAACGAACTGACCTTTAACGACATTTACTAAGTTATTTTCAAAGAAGGCACCAAGAATGTCTTCATTGCTATAACCCATAGCACGTAGGAAAACTGACACCGGTAACTTACGACGACGGTCAATACGAGTAAATACACAATCGTTGTGATCGAATTCGAAATCTAACCATGAACCACGGTATGGAATAATACGAGCATTGAATAACAACTTACCAGAAGAGTGAGACTTACCTTTATCATTATCAAAGATAACACCAGGCGAACGATGAAGCTGAGTCACAATTACACGCTCAGTACCGTTAATAACAAAAGTACCGTTATCTGTCATTAACGGGATATCACCAAGGTAAACTTCTTGTTCTTTAATATCTTTTACTGGACGAGTCTGTCCAGCCTTAGGTGTAGGAGCATCCTTGTCCAACAATACCAAACGCATTTTTACACGTAATGGAGCAGCGTAAGTTACACCGCGTTGCTTACACTCTTTTACATCGAACTCTGGCTGACCCATATGGTAGCTAACGTACTCAAGGTTAGCAGTACCAGCTACACCGTGAATAGGAAATACAGAAGAGAATGCAGCGTGTAAACCAGCATTAGTACGCTCTAATGGCTTGGTTTCCATTTGTAAAAAATCATGGAAAGAACCTTTTTGCAGAGACAGCAAATAAGGTACTTCTAGAATGGATTGGCGTGTCGCAAAATTCTTACGTACGCGTTTCTTTTCTGTCAAAGAATAAGTCGTCATCGTTTACCTCGACGTTAATTAGTCAGGATTAATAGTCTAGTGACTATAAGTAATGCATAAAACTGTAGTAGCTCATGAGTTATCCACAAATTACTAACACACTTTTACACACTGTTAGAAACGAGAAAAGGCCGGTGCCAAAAGCACCAGCCATTTCAATGCTGCAACGCAGCAAGCAGGGTTAAATTACTTAACTTCTACTTCGATACCAGCTTCTTTAAGCTCAGCAGCTAATGCATCTGCTTCATCTTTAGATACGCCTTCTTTCAATGTGAAAGGAGCGCTTTCTACAGCTGCTTTAGCTTCTTTAAGACCAAGACCAGTCGCACCACGTACAGCTTTGATAGCTGCAACTTTGTTAGCACCAGCACCAGTAAGAACTACGTCAAACTCAGTTTGCTCAGCACCACCAGCGTCGCCACCAGCAGCAGGACCTGAAGCAACCATAGCTGCTGCAGATACACCAAACTTCTCTTCCATTGCTTCAACAAGTTCTACAACTTCCATTACAGACATGTTAGCAACTGCTTCTAAAATATCATCTTTTGATACAGACATTTGAAATCTCCAAATTTAAATAGGGTAAATACTTAATAAAAATTAATTAAGCTGCTTCTGATTCTTTTTGTTCTTTAACCGCATTAAGGACACGAGCGACCTTAGTGATAGGTTCTTTCATAACAAATAGAAGCTTAGCAACAGCTTCATCGTAAGTAGGTAGAGCGGCGACTGAAGCCAACTGGCTCGCATCCATAACGCCTTCACCAATCGACAATGATTTAACAACAAGTGCTTCATTATCTTTTGAGAAGTCTTTGAATACGCGTGCTGCATTTCCTAACTCTTCACCAGAGAAAGCAAATACAAGCGGACCAACAAAGGTGTCAGCCATGTCTTCAAATTTAGTGCCAGCGATCGCACGACGTGCAAGTGTGTTTTTAACAACACGTACTTGAACACCCGCTTCACGCGCTTTAGCACGAAGTTCGGTCATTTGCTCTACAGTCAAACCACGATATTCAGCGGCTACGATTGATCCAGCGTCTGCAGCAACGGCAGAAACTTCTTCAACAACCAGCTTTTTATCTTCGATATTGAGTGCCATATAACCTCCAAAACAGTTTGATGATATCGAGTCATCAAACTCTTCCATCTACGTAGGCTTATTACTATTAAGAGTACATGCTCTGTACTCACCTACGGTCTGCGATGAGCGCTCACTTTTAACCATATCGGATTCAAGGAGTCCCAATTCGCAAATAACGCCTGCACCAAATTAATTGGTGCAACCATCATTATAGTGTTGACTGATCAACTACTAGGCCAGGACCCATAGTAGAAGAGATAGTCACTTTCTTAACGTAAGTCCCTTTAGCAGAAGCAGGTTTTGCTTTGATTAGGTCTTCCATTAATGCATTAATATTTTCTTTTAGCTTGTCAGCATCAAATGCAACAGTACCAACTGCGGCGTGGATAATCCCAGCCTTGTCTGCACGGAAACGAACCTGACCAGCCTTAGCTTTTTTGATAGCGCCAACAACATCCGGTGTTACTGTTCCTGTTTTAGGGTTAGGCATAAGACCACGTGGACCTAAAACCTGACCTAACATACCAACAACACGCATCGCGTCAGGAGAAGCGATAACAACGTCAAAGTCCATCATGCCGCCTTTAATCTCTGCAGCAAGCTCATCCATACCAACAAATTCAGCACCCGCTTCTTTAGCAGCAGCTTGATTTGCTTCACCAGTAAACACTGCAACACGTACATCTTTACCAGTACCGTTAGGCATAGTAGATGCACCACGAACAACCTGATCAGATTTCTTAGGATCAATCCCTAAACGGATTGCAACATCTACAGACTCGTTAAACTTAGATGTTGCTAATTCTTTAACAAGATCCAATCCTTCAATGATGTCATAAGATGCTTCGCGGTTTACGCGTTCTGCAGCGATTTTTTGTTTTTTAGTCAGTTTTGCCATCTTATTAACCCTCTACCACTAAGCCCATTGAACGAGCAGAACCAGCAATGATTTTAACTGCCGCGTCTAGATCGTTAGCGTTTAAGTCAGCCATCTTCGTGTTTGCAATTTCTTCCAACTGCGCACGAGTCACTGTTCCAACCTTAGTTACGTTAGGAACAGCAGAACCACTCTTAATTCCAGCTGCTTTCTTCAAAAGAATTGAAGCAGGAGGAGTCTTAGTGATGAACGTAAAACTCTTATCGTTATAAACAGTAATTACAACAGGAACAGGCATCTTAGCTTCTAAACTTTGAGTTTGAGCATTGAATGCTTTACAAAATTCCATGATGTTAACACCGTGCTGACCTAAAGCAGGCCCAACTGGTGGACTAGGGTTTGCAGCACCAGCAGGTACTTGCAACTTAATATAGGCTGAAATCTTCTTAGCCATGGTTTTCTCCTATTTGGGTATAACGCTTTTCAGCTTCCCAGTAGATAAAATCAGATTAACTTTTTTCTACTTGAGTGAACTCAAGCTCTACAGGTGTAGAACGTCCAAAAATTAATACTGACACTTGTAATTTATTTTTATCGTAATCAACGCTTTCAACAATCGCTTCAAAGTCATTAAACGGACCATCAATAACACGAACCATCTCTCCAGGCTCGTAAATAACTTTAGGACGCGGCTTATCAACACTTGTCTCAACACGCTGAAGAATACGATCAACTTCTTTTTGAGTAATTGGAGCTGGACGATCACTGGTTCCACCGATGAACCCCATAACCTGAGGAACACTTTTAACCAAGTGCCATGAATCTTCCGTCATCTCCATCTGAACCAAAACATAACCAGGGAAAAATTTACGTTCACTAGTACGCTTCTTACCATCACGGATCTCGACCACCTCTTCAGAAGGAACCAAGATCTCTCCAAACTCTTCTAATAACTCAGCACGCTCAGCATACTCAAGGATCGCTTTCTGTACTTTTTTCTCATAACCAGAATAAGCATGAACGACATACCATCTCTTTGCCATCTTAACCACCTTGTCCTGTTAACAACTGCACCGCCCATAGAAAGAACATATCAACCAGCCAGAAAAATATTCCCATGATAATAACCACTACAAATACGATTAGTGTCATCTGAGTTGTTTCTTGGCGAGTCGGCCAAACGACCTGTCTCACTTCTTTCTTAGCATGCACTAGATAGTCAAACCATCCACGACCAATTTCAGTCTGATACAGGATAAATGCTGAGATACCCATACCTGCAATCACACCTAAAACACGCAATACAGCGTGTACTTCTTCAAATGTGTAATAACCGATTAGCGAACCAATCAAAACGGCAACAGCCAACAATAACTTAACCGTATCTAATGGATTCGATGCTTTGTGATCTTGAATTTGTTTACTCATAACC
>JAYENR010000101.1:0-2526 GCA_034722175.1 Pseudomonadota bacterium
GGCTTAATGCCCGCCCCCATCGACGTATTGTAAAACTTCACTAAAGCAAATAGATTGGATTGGTCGGTTAACGCCATCGCTGGCTGATCTAACTCTTTGGTCATCGCCACTAAGGGTTTGATGCCTAAAGTACTATCAATAACAGAGTATTCGGAGTGAACGTGAAGATGGACAAATTGCGTCATAAATTAGGTAATTTTTCTTAAATTTTGGGCGTTAAAAGTGTGATCTAAACTGAAATAGAACGCATTCAGTCACAACACACTGAGGGACAAAAACAATTGTGTTATTCTAACTGTTCATTCAAAAAATTGTTTAAAATAATCCTCATTTTCCTGTATGCAAAACGAACCTTTTTGGCTTGATAAAAAGCCTGTTGTCTTTCCACCTACCAACTTAGCGTTAACCGATCCGGATGGTCTCTTGGCCATTGGTGGTGATTTGACTCCTGAGTGGTTATTAAGTGCTTATTCCAAAGGAATTTTTCCGTGGTTTAATCCTGGTGAACCTGTTTTGTGGTGGACACCCAATCCGCGTAGCGTGTTACTGATTGATGACCTTAAGTTTCGTCGCAGCCTACGAAAAAACATTCAAAAACTCACTAAAGAGAACAACCTAACCGTGACCTTTGATCAGAGTTTTATTGAAGTGATGAAAAATTGTGCCACCATTGAGCGTAAAGACCAGGACGGCACCTGGATTACAGACGAGATGCTTGATGCCTATCAACAGCTACATAATAGAGGTCATGCACATTCGGTTGAGGTTTGGCTTGATGAAAAGCTAGTTGGCGGTCTTTACGGGGTCGCTATCGGTAAGATGTTTTTTGGTGAGTCGATGTTTTCAAAAGTCAGTGACGGTTCTAAAATAGCTCTGGTCTCCCTTGCTATGCAGCTTAAAGAGTGGGGCTTTAAGATGATGGATACTCAGATAGAGACCGCTCATCTTAAAAGCCTGGGAGCAAATCTTATCTCGCGTAATGTATTTGAAGCTCTTTTAGAACAGCAAACTAAACAACCCTTCCCTGCCAAAAAATGGCAGATGGAAATCGATTGGGTACAAGTTGCCATTGAACACAGTCACTTTCAAAAAGCACTGGAACCAAGTTCAGGTTCCTCTAAGTAACCCATATCAACACCTAGAAAGAAACACTCCCCCCCAATGTTTTTTGGCTTCAATCAAAAACTTTAGGGCTTCTAAACTGAGCAGGCCTGCTCATTTGCAGTAGAATAAAATAAACATCATATTAAAAGGTCTTACTTAATAACGACTTTTTACATTCTACTGTTAAGGGAATGTCCATGTATCAACACCCCGGAAACCGGCCAATATTTTTAAGTTTATTGAAGTTTCGCTTCCCTATCAATGCGTGGTTATCTGCTGGACATCGCCTTTCCGGTATCGCTCTGTTTATCTCGTTACTCGGTTATCTTGCCTTACTAAATCTAATCCTTTTCAATGATATGGTGACCTTAAGTGGAATTCGTGACCACTGGATTCTGTTGTGTCTTCATAGTGCATTTTGGATCAGTATTAGCTTTCATTGGCTGACGGGATTACGCCACCTGCTTGCCGAACACTTTACCCAACCTAAACTTTACCAATTGATAAACAGTAAACTGGTCAGTCAGACTTTACTTGTTTTATGGCTACTGCTTACGCTTTTGATTCTACAAGAGGTATGGCTGTCATGACATTTCAATCCCTATCAGGCAAACAAGCACACATCTGGCAACGTTTAAGTGCTTTATATCTACTGATCTACCTGCCTTATTTAGCCTGGATAACTCTTAGCTTTCCTCAACAGGCTGATCTATCTTCTTTAACCGCCAACCTACTTTCACCTTACTATTTATTGCCATCATTGATTGCGATTGTTCTGGTGTTAATTCACAGCTGGGTTGGCTTACGAGATATTTTGATTGATTACACGCCCAGAGCACGAAGTCTGCTTTGGTTATGGGGATTACGTTGGTTACTTATATTCATCAGCATCAATGTTGTCATGTTGCTGATTAACCTGTTTTTACAACCTTAAACGCCACTTAAGAGACTGCAACTATGTCGAAAACCGCGCAACAAACAGACACGGTAAACCAGCCATTTCAAATCCAGCATTTTGATGTTTTGGTGATTGGTGCTGGGGGTGCGGGTATGCGAGCATCTTTGGCGCTGGTTGAACAAGGCCATAAGGTTGCAATGGTATCAAAAGTCTTTCCAACACGCTCCCATACGGTTGCCGCACAAGGTGGAATCAATGCCGCTTTGGGGAATGTTACCCCCGACAAATGGCAGTGGCACATGCACGACACGATTAAGGGCAGTGACTATCTAGGGGATCAAGATGCCATTGAATTTATGTGCCAAGAAGCGGCAGAAATTGTTCGCGAATTAGAACATTTTGGTGTGCCTTTCTCACGTTTAGAGAACGGAAAGATCTATCAACGTGCCTTTGGTGGACAAAGCCAAAACTATGGCAAAGAGCAGGCTCATCGAACCTGTGCTGCTGCCGATCGAACCGGCCAT
>JAYENR010000102.1:0-2522 GCA_034722175.1 Pseudomonadota bacterium
ATAACTTGATTGGCTGCTTCTTGTTTAAATTCTGCTGAATAACGAATGCCTTTGGCCATGGTTTTTCCTTTTTATGATTAATGTAATTTTTACCATAAAAAGTGTCTAGTGTTTTCAGGCCTTACCAGTTGATCGCGTTTAGCATCTTTCCGGATTCACCGACTTGCTTTTCACCTTGTTTGACCTGGTTAACACTTGTTTCAATAATGGTTTTGATATTGCTAGCCGCATCTGCAGATTTTTGGGCTAAATTTCGTACTTCACTGGCGACTACTGCAAAACCTCGTCCATGCTCTCCTGCTCGGGCTGCTTCAACCGCAGCATTTAACGCAAGTAGGTTGGTTTGGAAGGCGATACTGTCAATGAGTGTAATGATTTCAGCGATTTCCTCACTGGATGTGGTTATTTGGGCCATGGATTGTCGGGTGCTTTCTACAATTTTCATCCCTTTGACGGATTGATCCTTGGTTTTATGAATAATCTCATCTGCATGAATTGTTGAATCGGTATGTTCGGAGACAGAGGAGGTCATTTCTTCAAGCGCTGCGGCTGTTTCTTCAATGTTTGCAGCTTGTGTTTGTGTGCGCATTGATAAGTCATCACTAGCTGTGCCAACCTCTACAACTGCGCGTTGAACATTGTTGGCTGCTACTTTTATTTCAGAAACAATTCTATTTAGTTCATTTGCAGAGGTATTAATGGCTGTTTTCAAGGTATTAAAATCACCTTGATAGTCTCCTAAGATAGACGTTGACAAGTCGCCGGTGGCTTGGGCTTGTACCACCTCCTTGATTTCGTTTATGGTGCTTTCAACAGTCGTGACCGTTGAGTTAATGTACTCTTTTAAGGTATTAAGGTCACCTGGCAGTGCCATTTCAATACGGTTTTTTAAGTTACCTTGGCTGATTTGCTCCATGACCGCGTTGGTTTCAGTAACAAATGCTTTTAGGCTATCAACCGTGTTATTGGTTGAATCGGCAGCTAGCTTAAACTCTCCTTTTAGGTCAGCGGTAATGTGTTCGTCAAAATCCCCCTGAGATATGCAGTGGTTGACTCGATTTAACTCACTAAATGTTGATTCTAGTTGCTGAGCCGAATCATTGATGCAGTTTTTTAATGATAAAAATTCACCGACTAATACACTGTCTATCCGTCCGGTAAATTGACCTTCAGAGACTTGAGACATAATGCGTTTTATGTCCATGAAGGCTTGTGATTGCGTGTCCAGCATCTTATCGAAAGACTTGGCAATTATACCGATTTCATCTTTTGATTGAATACCTGATGAGATACTGAAGTCACCTTGGTCGTTCACTTGCTGAATGCACTGGGTCAGGTGTTTAAGGGGTGCGGTAATCTTACGTGCAATCAATACGACAGCAATTATGGAGGCCAGCAGTGCAATAATCGTATTTAATTCGACAGAGATAATCAATGCTTCCGCATTTGAATAGGCCGCATCGATGTTATCCAAGGCAATTTTCCAGCTTTCATCCTGTAATTTATGGCTGGATTCTGCAAGTTCATGGGTTATTTGGGTCAAATCCTGATTGAGTATGTTGTCAAGCGCAATCAGTTCCGCTTTCAGTTGCTTGCTATCTGCATAGAAGTGCTTAACCGCCTCTTCAATTTCGGTCATTAATTTCATTTCATTGGGCGAAAGTTCAAGCTGTGCTAGCTGGTTGATGTTGTCTTTAAGTCCTTTTAATTCTTGGTAGGCTTTCTGAAAGTCTTCTTCATGCAATTCTTTCACATAGAGTGCCAGCTTAATTTCAGCATTCTGGGTGTGTTCTATTGCACTCGCTGCAACTAATGCAGACGCGCTATCCAATGTTTCTTGAAGTTTATGGAGGTCTTTGATAATGATCTTACCTTGTTTATCGGTAATGTCATGAATCAAATATAAGCTTTCTTTACTCTTAGGAATGACTTGATTAAAGACTAAGTCATAATAGAGTGCATTGTCCTTGTTGAGGATAGTCATCTGCTCTTTCTGTAGCGCATCCAGTGGATAATTTTGCAGTTTTTTTAGGGTCGTAGTGCTGCTCTCTTCAAGGGCTTTGAGTTCTCCAATCAATGAATCTGAATGTTGCTGTAGAAACTTAAAGACTAAAATTTGTGCGGATTTACTATTTTCTAGAATGCTGGTGGATAAGTTGGCGACGGGGATGGCGTCTTGCTTAACGATATTGACTTCTTCTTCTATCAGATGAGCATCCGTTAATGTCACTACAGCATTGGTAACCATAAATATGAACATGATCATGGGGGCCAACAGTAGTTTATTGGTCATGCTTTAGTTTGAAATAAATCCTGTGAATTCTTTATTTTGAGCCATGAATAACCTCTGTTGTCCGAATAAAAAAATAACAAAAACAGTTGCGTTTAATAGAGCATTAAAACAACCCTTAAGTAAGTTTCTGATTTATATGAAAATTTAAATTAGGTATCGAATATAGCAAAAAACACAAGGAAATTAATGATGTTTTTTAAGGGAGTGGATAAATAAAAATTATGGCGGG
>JAYENR010000103.1:0-2522 GCA_034722175.1 Pseudomonadota bacterium
GTTGAGCCAACGATGCTGATTGGCTCTCCTAATTCATTAAATAAAGCCTGTCCAAATATCTCTAAATAGATATTTTGACCGTCATGTCGAATAAGTTTGACTTCGGCGCGTACTTTTTCACCCGTGGCTATTGTATTATCAATGGCGTTCTGAATAGTCGCTCTATCTTGATCGCTACCTAAATCTTCAAAAAAATCTTCCAAGTTCGGGGTGTAAGAGGGCTCTCGTCCAAAGATGCGATACATCTCTTCAGACCAAGTAATGCTTTGAGTCTTTAAGTCGATATCCCAACTTCCAACCTGAGCGATTCTTTGTGTTTCCTGAAGTTTTGTTTCACTTATCTCTAACTTGGTCTGATTGCTAAGTAGGGCTTGGTTTGCTGAGTGGAGTTGTAAAATGGTGTTCTCTGGGGTTTCAATTTCCACAAAAGTAACTATGTCGTATTCATCAAAGATCGGGTAAGCAATGTGAGATGTAGTTTGAAACCATTTGTCTTCTCCATTATGACACCTGATTTTAGATGAAAACCCAAGTACGTGACTGTTACTTTGTTTGGCTTTTTGAATGCTTCTGGACCACTCTTGATCAATGTAGGCTTGGTATTCTGGATCAGGATAGGCCTTGTGTAACCAATCGAAGTTGGTTGGAATATCCTCGATGTTGTAACCGATGGTATTTTTAAATGCTAAGTTTATAAAAACAACCTCAGTATAAGCATGTCCATTCATATCCTGCTTACGTCGACTCAATGCAACTGGGTTAGGCAGAGAGTCGAGTACCTGTTGCCAAGTTAAAAGGTCAAATTCTTGAGAAGCTGTCGACATAAGTTGGGCTCTGTATGAGGGGGCTTTAATGTAAATAATTTGCGTAAGTACTATACCGATAGATTTTGAAAAAAACCATACTGTAAATCGTTACAGGTGATAAAAGTGAGTAACTGTGATTTCAAGTGGTTTGAAATATAAATGGTGAGAATAATTGGTCAAATTACAATTGATTTGGAAAACGATGAAAATAGGTAAATGTATCGTTTATCGGGGGTGGGTTAAAAATTGTGCTGTTAGAAACAAAAAAGACTCCATAAAGGAGCCTTTTAAAAACTAAATTTCAGGGGTTATTTAGCTTCTGGCATCATTGAAGAGTGATGATGCACAATTTTCCAAACGTTATTTCGGTATTCATAAACGAATGTATAACGTGCTGGAACGATCTCTTTTTTACCGTTTGAAGTGACTTCAAAATCATAAATACCCGCATCAGTCAGTTTGTTACAACCTTGCTTGATGTTGCGTTTTTTGATGATTCCGAAAGGCTTCTTTTCTAAGAAGTGATTGAAATAGTCTTCAATTTCAGATGGCGTCGTGCGTGGCAGGTTTGAAACAGTCGGTAGCAATACCGCATCTTCTGCGTATAGTGCCGCTACTTTTTTCGCGCTTCCAGTTTGTAAAGCATCATTCCATTTGTTGAATAGCTCTTCGGCTAGCTGTTTAGTGGCTGGTTGACAAACCACTGATTCTGATGCACTTGCTGTATCGATCGGTAAATTATGAGCAGCACGTCCAGTGATCTGTTGTTCTGCATTGTTACGCTGATAGTGACCGAAGCTGATCGCTTCTTCAATGCCCTGATCAATCCCTGTTGTTCCAGAAATTTGGTAGCCTTTTTTGCTCATGATTTATTCCTTTGATCAAATTTGTGGCATATTCTAACAAAGTTTTGGGGCTAAGTGGACGTGATAGCGTGATATTTATGCTTAAAAAGGCTTTGTGAACGCTGTTTGAGTGGGCGAAGTGGTATAGATATTTTGATACTAAGGTTTAAGTGGTTTTAACGTTTTTTTGCACTTAACTTATATATAATACGTTCATTGAAAATAATAGGCAGGCTTGCCATTGGTATTTAGGAGTTTTCGGTGATTGAAAATTATAACGATCTTTACACAACGGTTGAATCTGCAATTGCAGAGTATTTAAAGACAGATGGGGCAGCAGAGATTGTCTTTGAAAAGAATGACAACGGCACTTGCACCATAAAAAACAAACTGACGGGTAAAAAGTTTGTGGTCATGTTTGCAAAATTTGGTGATGAATTTAAAGTGGGCTTTGCTTACTATGAACCCGATGCTTATGGTGCAGCTCCCAATCCAGAGTGGATTGAAGACATCTTTAACCACGAATTTGATGCTCGTTTTGTTAATACTTTAATCACAGAGCATTTGGTGCCTGAAGGTGAAGATGACGGAGCTTGGAAGTAAGCAGGCCTGCTTATTTTAAAGTGACGTTTTAACGCGCGATCAACAGCCCGCAAATCAAGTTGGTTTAGCGGGTTTTTACGTTCTAGGAGCGCATAAAATCCCTCTGTGTTTGCTGTGATTCAATGTAATGGAGTTCTCTTACACTTAATTTGACGCTTTTATTACGCTATCGGTTGTTTGCTAAGTATAATGCTGTTAATTTATAGTTAATTTTACATAAGGCGTTTTAAGCGCCTCACAACTCAAGTCTGGAATAGTTATATGTCTG
>JAYENR010000104.1:0-2519 GCA_034722175.1 Pseudomonadota bacterium
ACCAGAATCGCCCATACTAAAATCAATCCTTTCTCCGTTTAAAAGGCCTCGCCATTTTAAACGTCCCTCTTTTAGCACGGGGGAAACAACCTCAATTAAAGCACCATCCTCTTCAATAACATCTTTTTCATCGTGTAAGATAAATTGTTCAAACATATCTCGCTGTACGATGAATTCACTATTACTGTTTTGCTTTTTAAACCCAACACTAGTTACTTTTTTATAGTTGTTAAGCTGTGAATAAAAATTTGAAACATGGCGCTTAGATTTTTTATCAGTTAATGCTTGCGTTAGTTGATGTTCAAGTTCTAATCTCTTCTTTTTATTATCGAGAATTAAGCCGTCAAGTTGCTCTTGTTTAATTGATTTTTCTAATTCATTTTGTTGTTCATCTAAAATCAAATAGTGGACAATCAAATCATTGATTGCGGGTGACAAAAAACCTACAGTTGAAAAAAAACCGATTATAAAAAGCTCTTTTAAACCTCCTTCATAATAAGCTTCTGTCTCAATAAAGACTTCTGATTCAATTACATTGCCGAGATTTTTAATAAGCTCCAATAATTCTTTTTCTGCTTTATTGCGAACAAAAGCATTCATAGAGTGGGAGTCATCAGAAAAATAATAATGAACCTGAAGTTTTTGCATAAAGTGGCCTTTTAATCCCTATGAAATAAGTAACTGACCTGATAATAACTTTGGCAGTAATGAGTTTCTAAGTTCAATCAAGTTTTTTTCTTCTTTTACGACTAAATCAATTTTTTCAATTATTGGAGTAAAAAACTCCATAAATATTTCTTGTATTTCTTTTCCTGGCACAACGATAGGCATGTAACCGATGGAGTCAAAAGTAATTTGAGGAAATGTTCCTGACCTTGACTCTGCAATTAAGTTAAACTCTCTTATCGTTTTTTCTTGTCTAAGGATTTGATACAAATATCTTGGGTGTACAAAACCGAGAGAGCGAATAACCATGAATTTAGTTGAGACAACATAGTCATCACAAGCTTCTGCCACATAGGCAAAACGCTTGTTCTTGGGTCTTATTTCGCTATATAAAATGTCATTTTTTTTGATGGATTTTTTTGCTTGTCCAGGTAAACCGATTTTGTTTGTATAATTTTTATGCAAAAACCTTCCGTTAGAAACATCACCTGTATTTACAAAAACTACTTCATCAACTTTTGAAAAATCAAACGTTGTGGAGTGGTTTTCTGATATTTCTGATAAAAGTTTTATATCCCAACCTTTTGGGATTTCCCCCAACTCTGAATCGACTAATTCATCGGGGAAGAGGGCGGCGGTGGTTTTTAGGTTTTGGTATTGGCTGGCCGCTTCTGCACATCCTGTGCTCGCGGCATTTGCACGTCCTTGTGCTTCAAGTTGGTCTAATTCTGTTTCGGTTTTGGTCGCTCCTGCGCTTCCTGCGCCCGCGACATTTGTGCATCCTTGCACGGCACCGCTGATGGCGGCCATGGCGGCGCGTTCGATTTGTTCGGCGGTGCCGCCTGCTTGTTTAGCGGCGATTTTGGCTTTTACGGGGTCGAAATCGACAAACCAACTTTTAAATAGGGCTTGCGCAATTTGCTCAAGCGTTTGGTTGGTTTGGCGGTTTATAAGTGACTTACTTTCTATCGAATCAATAACTTTTACAATTTCTTCGCGTTCATGTTTGGGGGGAATCGGTATTCCCAGTTCACGTATGTCTTTTAAATTTAAAGTTTTTTGTACAGTTGTATTTAGCCTTACATCAATTAAATGTCTTGCAGGTTTACTTAACAAGACATATCGAAGCCATGAACGGATTTCTATGTCTGCTAATCTAACAACAGCCAAAGCTCTTGCCGCGTTCCAGCCAGCCATTTCTTCCGTAACAATAACGCAGTCACCAGGCGTTCCAACTAGAGTTATTAGTAATTCTGTACCATTCAGTCTAGTACGTTTATATTCTTCATCAATTTTTAAACTTATACAAAATTCTGGTTTTGATGCAATAGCACCATTTTTTACATCTGAAACCCTTATTAATGGAACACCGTCTTCAGTGTTTTGGCCTGGGTACATAACACCAACAGAAATAGATTTTGAATTCTCTAAAAGTTCTTCAATCGTTTTGAATTCCCAATGATCTGGTACGTTCCCACCTGCTGACTCCCATAATGAATGTAGATTAGAACTCATAACCCAACCCCGACAAGTTCTTTTTAATCTGGGCTTCTAGTTTGTCACTTTCTTCAAACTGGGTTTTGAGCTGTGCAGTGAGTCTGGCCATTTTTTCTGCAAAGGGTTCGCCGTCGTCTTCTTGCTCTGCGGCACCGACATAACGCCCAGGGGTTAATACATAATCGTGTTTTTGAATTTCGTCGAGTTTAACGCTTTTTACCAGGCCTGGTTGGTTTTCAAAGTCTTCTTTTGTTTGGTCGCTCTCGTCCATCCCTGGACTACGCGACACTTGGGCTCCTGCCCGGCGCCAGTTATGGAATAGATCGGTAATAAACGTTAGGTCTTCTTGGGTAAAG
>JAYENR010000105.1:0-2507 GCA_034722175.1 Pseudomonadota bacterium
ATCACGCCTTAAATCAACCTTTCAGCTTGTTTTTTTAAGGCGTTCTCTCCATACTGTTCGAATTCTCTCTAATTATTTAGTTGGCTATTAAATGGAACTCGAATCTTTGATTTTATTTGCCTTTTTTATTGGCTTACTCAGTGCTTTCTCATTACCTTTAGGTGCACTCACCACTCTATTATGGACGCCCAGTGAACGAGCTATTGCTTGGTTAATGGCTTTTGGAGCAGGCGCACTATTGTCTGCAGTGACCATTGACCTATTCGCCCCTGCCATTGATAACGGGCAATTTTTTCATATTGCATTAGGCGCCATTTTAGGTAGTCTGTTTTACCTGACCCTTAACCACCAGCTCAACCAACAAGGTGGTTTCTTACGAAAAACTGCAACCACTATTCAGTACTTTCGTAACCAACAAAAACACCATCATCAACAGCTTGAACAATCTTTAGATCGATTGACCTTATTTAACGACCTGCCTGATGAAGACCAGCAAAATCTGTTTCAAAAACTAAAGGTGAAGCAGTTTAAAGCTAATAATATTATCTTTCATCCGGGCGATACCCCAAATGAGTTCTATATTATTCAAAAAGGTAACGTTAAATTACGTGACCCTAAACATGACTTAAGAACCATTGCTGAACTTAAAGAGTATGATAGTTTCGGTCATATGGCGTTTCTATGCGGCCTACCGAATTCAGTTTTAGCTCAAGCCAATGGTGATGTGACCTTGTGGGTATTACAACGTTCTGACTTTAATGCCTTACTCAATAGCTCACCTGTTTTATTTGATCGTTTATTGGATTATTTCAATAGCTCTGAAGAGGTCGAACTTTACCTGCAACGTCATCACTCAATGTCTGACGAAAACCACATCAGCCATCTAAAATTTATTACAGAAATTTTATCTACAGAGCACCGTCTGCCTTATGCACGTGAACCTCGTGAAATTTTTGAAAAAGCAATTAATCGATTACAGACAGCACGACGTTTAGAACTATTAGAGCACTGTGAACCGGAATATCAATCTGTGTTTGCCAGCAAACTAAAACTCAAAACCCTGCAGGCAGGCGAAACCTTATTTGCCCATAAAAGTGAGGCAGATCGACTCTATTTATTAGAAAGTGGTCATATTGATCTGATTGACCCCCAAAAACGTTCTACCAGACACGAACAACTTTCTGCAGGTGACTTCTTTGGAGGCATGGCATTTCTGTTAGGTGGTCAGCACATAAGTACCGCGATTGCGACCACCGACATTGAGTACTGGATATTAGAAAAGTCCGACTTTGAAGAACTCCTCAATCAAATACCCAAACTCTATCAAAAGTTACAGGCCTATTTAAAAGCAAACTGTGTTCATCAATATTTAACTAATGAACAAAAACTCTCTGAAACCAAGGCGCAAAAGTGGGTTAAACACTCGGTGAAACATTTAGTTGCGGGTAGCTTGCCCTCTCTAGCCAGTGTCAACCAACAAGTTCACCAGCATCAGGCGGCTTATTTTGCGATTATGTTAGGGATCTTTTTAGATGGGATACCTGAGTCGTTCATGATCGGCTCACATTTAGCTGATGGCCATATGATCAGTATCAGCCTGATCGCCGCAATCTTCATCTCCAACTACCCCGAAGCCCTATCCAGTTCTGCCAGTATGCGAGAACAAGGCATCTCTTTTAAAAAGATCTTCTGGGCGTGGACATCTTTAATGATATTAACGGGGATTGGTGCCGCTTTAGGCAGTGCATTGCTAAGCGGCTCTTCTGATGCTACCTTTGCTTTAATCAGTGGTATGGCCGCAGGTGCGATGCTAACCGTCATTGCCGAAACCATGTTGCCAGAAGCCTATGCAAAAGGCGGTTCGGTGATCGGCTTTGTGACCTTGATTGGTTTTTTAAGCGCCATTCTCTTTAAAGTATTCGATTCGACTATTTAGACCTTATGACCGATTCTAATTACTCTTATCAGTTCCATTCTAATCTTTCTGAAATACCTGCGGATGACTGGAATCGTTTAGTGACCGATAATAATCCTTTTATACGCCATGAGTTTCTAAACGCTTTAGAAGACCACCATTGTGTCAGTGAACGTTTTGGTTGGATTCCACATCATTTAGCGGTTTACCAAAACAGTGAATTGATCGCCGCCCTACCGTTATATGAAAAACATAATTCATATGGTGAATTTGTTTTTGATCATACTTGGGCGGAAGCTTGGCAAAAGGTTGGATTAGCCTACTTTCCAAAACTGGTGACGTCGATTCCATATAGCCCAGTCACAGGACCTCGTTTATTAGTTAAACAGACCTTACCAGAGGCAGAAAAACAGCAACTTTGGCAACAAATGATTGATCAAGTACAGCAGTTTGCTTTAGACAACGGCTTTAGTGGTTGGCATTGTCTGTTTGCAAACCAAACTGAACAGGCCTGGTTAAATCAACAACCGAACTTTTACACCCGCACTGATTGCCACTTCCATTGGTTTAACCAAAACTGATAGTTTTGGTT
>JAYENR010000106.1:0-2491 GCA_034722175.1 Pseudomonadota bacterium
TGGAAATCGAACGACTGGATTCATGACAGAGGTATTGCTTGGCAATCGCCAGTTTAAATTCTCGATTGTATTTGGACATGAAAAAACCCCCAAGGTTGGTGTCCAACATTTGGGGGTCACTTCACAACCATACCAAATCAACCAATTTATCATTTGAGTATCAATAGATAACATCTGCTGTAGATGCAAACCATTCATTGCGGTGCCAAGCAATCCCATAGGAATACCGAAATAGACAACAGAGGGTAAAAACAGAGGTTTCATGACAGTTAGACTTAAATCCTGAATTTGAAAAGTAATACGA
Organism: Pseudomonadota bacterium; assembly: GCA_034722175.1. Taxonomy (GTDB): domain Bacteria; phylum Pseudomonadota; class Gammaproteobacteria; order Thiomicrospirales; family Thiomicrospiraceae; genus Thiomicrorhabdus. The sequence continues at coordinate 305 of JAYENR010000106.1, forward strand.
TTGAACTAGGTTTGATTATAGCGATTATGCTAATGTTTATAGTCTATAAATAGAGCGTTATCCGTATAATACGTTTAGTTCATTTAATCTAACCACGATATAGAAGATGTCATGTCCGTTGTGCAGAAGCAAATAAACACCGCCAAACATCAACTGTTTCACATAGTCCTGGCTTTTTTAGGCCTGACTTTTGGCTTTCAAAAAACAGCTGAAATAGTCAATATTACGGCAACTATTCATACAGGCCTGCTCATTTTCAGTTTGCTGGTTTTTATCGTTGTTTTTGCACTATATTTTAAACAGTTAGTGTTTAACTTTAAAAATGAACTTCATAGAGTTAAACATAATAATGAAGGCCACTACTCCGCTTTTAGTATGAGTCTGATCTTAACAGGCCTGTTGTTACAGCCTTATGATTATCAGTGGGCGTTTAGCTTTTGGAGTCTTGGGAGTGTATTGCAGTTTGTCATTACCGCTTATGTGATTAAAGGCTGGCTGTATCACGAGCACTGGCAGATGACGGATATGACCCCCATCTGGTTTTTACCTATTTCAGGCGTATTACTGATTCCTTTAGGTATTCCGGAGTTCGCCCCACTTGAATTAGGCTGGATGTTGTTGAGTCTTGGACTGGTGTTTTGGTTGGTGTTATTTAGCTTAATGTTATATCGACTATTCTTTTTACCGTTACTCTCTAAACAGCAGGAGTTGTCGTTATTTATCTTAGCAAGCCCGCCTGCTCTTGCCTTTTTGAGTTATGTACATATCACGCAAATGGAAGCGATAGATCTTATTGGACGCCTACTTTTTTATACCAGCCTGTTTTTTAGCCTATTATTGCTATCACAGTTTAAACGTTTTATTGTCACACCGTTTTGTAATGATTGGTGGCGAATTCCATTTCCGTTTGCTTTAATAACCGTTGCTAATATGACTATGTTTCAATTGTTGAGTCTTTCGTTATATGGTTATATTGCTATCCTATTTCTATCTTTATTGAGCGTCATCGTGTTGCATTTATCAATGCGTACCGTTTTAACCTATCAATCTGAATCACCTTAATTAGAGTTACTATGAATTCATCTATGCCTATTCACTATTCTGTCAACCCAATCGACCCTAAAGGCCACCTTTATGAAGTGAGCTTAACGATTGAGAACCCTAGCCAACCCATTCAAACGCTGAGTTTGCCCAATTGGATTCCAGGTAGTTATTTGATTCGTGATTTTTCAAAACATATCATTAGCTTGAAGGCTAAATCTATTGATCAACAAGAGGTGGATTTAACGTCTATTGATAAATCCACTTGGCAGTTTGAATCTAACGGTTCACCCGTTACCGTCACTTATCAAGTCTACGCTTGGGATCTGTCTGTGCGTGGTGCGCACTTTGATGAAACGCATGGTTTCTTTAATGGCACCTCGGTGTTTTTATGTGTGGATGGCCAACGTGACCAGGCCTGTTCAGTTCAAATTCAGCCAAATGACTTTACTGCTGAGAACGGGTGGAAAGTTGCAACGGGTATGCCTGCCAGACAAATAACCGAGAGTGGATTCGGTTTATACCAGGCAGATGATTATGATGCGTTGATTGACTACCCGGTAGAGATGGGAACCTATACTGAAATACAGTTTGAAGCCTGTGGTGTGCCACACAAAATGGTGTTAACCGGTATTTTTGAGTGTGATGAAGATCGTATTAAAGAAGATCTTATTAAAATCTGTGAATATGAGATTAACCTGTTTGGCCAACCTGCACCAATGGAATCGTACCTGTTCCAAGTCATTATAACAGGCAGTGATTATGGCGGGCTAGAGCATCGTAACTCCACTGCGTTAATGTGTAGCCGTGACGACTTGCCCTATAAAGGCATGGAGGAAGCTACTGAGGGCTATTTGCAGTTTTTAGAGCTGTGCAGTCATGAATACTTTCACTCTTGGAATGTGAAACGTATTCAGCCTGCGGTTTATCAAGCCAGCGATCTAAAAGAACCCGCTTACACTAATCAGTTATGGTGGTTTGAAGGCATCACCTCTTACTATGATGCGCTGATCTTATTGCGAGCAGGCCTGGTTGATAACAAAACCTACCTAAAACTGTTAGCGCAACAAATGACCCGCGTTTATCGTATGCCGGGGCGTTTCAAACAGTCGGCTGCCGACTCTAGTTGGCATACTTGGACTAAGT
>JAYENR010000107.1:0-14913 GCA_034722175.1 Pseudomonadota bacterium
ATGCCAAAGCTACCAGTAGCAAAGAAAAAAAGCTTTACGAGCCCATTTTAAATAGTTATCAGGCTTGGCAGGATACGAAAGGTTTGGAAGCGAAAAAGTCATTCATTTTCGCCAAACTGTATGAGTTTTATTCTCAAAACTATTCTGATGGCGATTTTATTACTCAGCGTACTTTTACTCGTAATACAGACAGCACTAAACGATTTGTACAGACAAGTGGTGAAGATGTTGAGTTTCACTGGGCAACGGAGGGAATGTATTACATTAAATCTGGAGATTTATACAGTGACTATCAAGCCAAACTATCTGACGGCACAGATTTAATTGTTCGAGTCGATTCAGACCAACTAAAAGAAACGCTGGAAGCCCTTAAAAAAGAAAGTAACCCTGATAAAAAAGCCATGTATAAATTTGGCTCATTATCTAAAAATGAACAGGCCTGGGTATTAACGCTGGAATATGTCAAAAAAGGTAAAAAAACCGATATTCTAACTCCTTTAGAGCATAAAGTAATCGCACAGCAAACGGGCACAGATGAAACTCGAATTCGTTCAATTTTAAATAAATACATTAAACGTAATCAAGCTGACTTCTTTATCCATCAAAACCTAAAAGAGGAGCTGGATACCAATTTAACTTTTTTCATAAAAAACAATGTGCTTAATCTTGATGTCATGCTGGCCGATGAAGCGACACTGGCAAAAAGTTTAAAAATGGCTAAAGCCATTCAGAAAATTGGTGAAAAAATTAATGCTTTCTTAGGTGCGTTAGAAGGCTTTCAAAAAACGTTGTGGGAAAGAAAAAAGCTGGTAATAGACACTAATTACATTATTAGTTTGAATAAACTGGTTGAGTTAGGTGGCGAAAACTTAATTCCAGATATTCTGGCGTGTAAAGACCAAATTGCAGAGTGGCAAGACCTAAGCCTCGGTGATTATGGTTCACTAGACTCGGTACAAATAAAAGGTGATAAAGATACGGAAATACGATATCTACCTTTGCCGGTCGATACCAAACACTTTACACAAGATTTTAAGTGGCGAATATTGACGACCATTTCCGATTATTCAGATCAAGCGCTAGATGATTTACTCGACGGCACGCTGTTTCATTCCGATAATTGGCAAGCATTAAACCTGATGCAAGAAAAGTATCGGGAAAAAATTAAATGCACCTATATTGATCCGCCGTATAACACCGGTGATGATGGGTTTCCTTATAAAGATGGATATTTACGTTCTAGTTGGATGTCGTTAATCGACAATCGCCTAAATAAATCCAAAGCACTGATGCCGAATGATTCGGCCATTTTTATGTCCATTAATCATCATTCTGAGAGCGACTTAGTTCAAGTGTCCGATAATGTGTTTGATCGTTCTAACCGTATTGAAAACCTGATTTGGTCTAAAAACACCAGCAAAAATGACTCTAAAACCTACTCTAACGTGCATGAATATATTCGTGTTTACGCTAAACAAAAGGAGGCTACTGAAGCCGATTTAATGATGTTTCGTGAGCCTAAACCCGGCGCAATAGATGTGATGGAACTGGTAGAGTTGATGCAGGTGAACTTTCCGACAATTGAGCAGATGCAAACAGCGATTCGCGATTTATATAAAAAGCATAAAGCAGAAGTTAAGGCGCAGTTAGAAGCAGATGGTGTTGAGTATGCTGAATCGCTTGATCCGTGGAAAGGTATTTTGAATTATAAGCTGTGCGAATACCGCGAAAACGGTCAGCACTTAGATGAAGAGGTGGCAAGAAAACAAAAACGTGGCGAAATTTGGGTGTTTGCTGAAGATAATTCATCTTGGCCAAATGCAAATCCACCAGCAGAGCATTTTTATACCGTAAAACACCCTGTTACAGGCATAGAGCACCCTTGTCCTGCGAATGGGTGGCGTTGGCCTTATGAAGTTGATGTCAATAGTGATGCCATGTCGTTTGTCAAAATGAATACTAATCATCGTATTTATTTTGGTGACGGCAGCCCCGTTCGCCACAATAAAGAAACTGGCGAACCTGAATTTAAAGTGCCAAGGTTAAAACGCTTTTTGCATGAGGCAGAAACGGATGTAGCTAAATCTTCTTTTGTTGATACAACAGATGGCACAAAAGAGTTAAATCATGTGTTAGGGGGGCGTGGGAGTTTTTTGAATCCAAAACCCACCACCTTAATGCAACGCTGTATTTTGCAAACCACTCGCAATGAAGATTACGTCTTAGATTACTTTGCAGGTTCTGGCTCTACCGCCCATGCCGTAATGTCAATACCGCATGATTTTGGTAAGCGCAAATTCTTGTTTATTGAAACAGCAAATTATTTTTATGAATTATTATTGCCAAGAATAAAAAAATTAACTGCTTGTTTACATTGGTCAAGTGGTAAGCCAAACAACTTAGATGGCCACGGCCTTTTTACCCGTTATCAGAGTCTAGAGCAATATGAGGATTCTCTAGAAAATATCACCAGGCCTGGTGATTTGTCCTTGCCATTTGATGACGCAGCCAGTATGCGTTATATGCTTGATGATGCATCTTGTCAGTTTAACGAGCAGAGTTTTGAAACTGCATTTAATCATACTTTAAATGTTGTAAAAGGCGTGGATATTGAAGCGGTTGAAGTCGATATGGTCGAAAGCTTGATTTACCTGCTTGGCTTAAAGGTGGATAAGTTGTATTTAGAGGGTAAAGGCGTCGTGATAACGGGTGAGACCAATCGAACGCAGCAAAGTATTACTGTGGCGTGGCGTGAGTGTTCTGTTCAAGATTCAGAATGGGTTAAAACAATGATTGAAAAGCATCCAGCAGATTTACTGTATAGCAATCAATGTGGGGAGTTAACTCTAAACACTGATGCAGAATTAAAATCCATTGAACAAGTTTTTCTGGAGCGATAGATGGCACAGTCAGTATTGCACCAGAATCTAGTTTTAAAAGAGTTTATTTGCCATAAGGCGCAATTGGATATTAAGCGCTTGGAGTCCTTACTTAAAGAAGTGGAGGGAATTAAAGGAGATTTTCGTTTACCTGCTTCTCAACTCTTGCGCGGTTTAACCACTTCCCAGCAATCGGTAGTATTAGATGGCTTAGATAACGCGATTGCAAAAGTAGGCTTTACTCCGCGTTATTATCAATATATCGCGCTACTCATGGCCGCTTTGAATTTGTATTGGATTGAACAGCTTGCAGAAGTTGAATACTTAATGGAGCTAAATGCATTTGCAGGTGGCTTTGAAGGTGAATCGTTTAGCTTTAGCGCAAATGATTTACACATGTTGGCATTTTGGATGGCTACCGCTTCGGGTAAAACCTTAGTTTTGCAAGTGTCAATCGAGTTACTAGCACAATTTGGTCAAAAGTTTGATGCCATTTTTTTACTTTCTCCGAATGCCAATCTATCGCAACAACACGCTTCTGAACTGGCTGACTTAAAAGGCAAAAATATTATTTTGTATTCAGGAGAAAATCCAAGCGGTAATCCAAGAGGGATAACCTCAAACGATATTTTAGTCAGTGAGTTTTCCAAGTTTGTTGATCGTCAAGTGACTGGGAAAAACGCGAAAACATTACCGATAGACGACTTTAAAGGCCGTTTTTTAGTTTTGGTAGATGAAGGTCATAAAGGCCAATCGGGTAATACTGACACGGATGAAAGTCAGTGGAAAAAAGTCCAGCTAAAGTTAGCAGGCCTGCATGACGATTCAACTAACCCAACAAAAGGCATGATTATTGAGTTCTCTGCTACGCTTGGCCAAGTGGCGCAAAATCAAAATGTACTAAGTCAGTATGCCAAAAGTGTCGCCTATGATTATGCGTATGATAAGTTTTATGCCGATGGTTATGGTAAACAGCCTAAAATTCAAAACCGCCATAAACAGGAATACGAAACAGCTTTATTAGCCTCCTTGCTTGGATATTGGCATCAGCTGGTTTTGTTTGAAAAAAAGCAAGTGCTTAACTTTGCACCTGAATGGCAAGTTGAGAAGCCTTTGTGGGTTATGCTGGGGTTAACCGCTAACAGCAAAAAGAAATCAGACCAAGTAAAAGAAATTGAAGATCTAAATTCGGATATTCAAAAAAGCATTTTGTTTCTTAGAAAAGTATTTGATCCATCTATCTTTCAGAAAGACTTACAGGCTTTATTGACTGATCAAGACCTACAAGAAACCTTACCCAAAGAAACCCTGCAGAGTATCAAAAAGCAATCAAATCAATTAGAGGATTTGGTGAAAGATATCTATCGTCGAGTATTTGGCATCTTGACCACGCACGCACCCCAATTGATTTTGCGTCAAATTAAAAGTACAGCTAACAAGGAGATGGGGTTAGGTGTTTTTAATGGGGAGAGTGTTCAGTATTTTGGAGTGGTAAATATAGGTTCCTTAGAGGGCTATAAGGCATTTTCAGAAAAAGAAAATATTCCTTATGATACAGATATAGATTCAAGTTCATTGTTCGATGAAATTTCTTCTCAGCGTTCAAAAATAAATATCTTAATGGGTTCACGTCGCTTTGCAGAGGGCTGGAATAATTACCGTGCTAGCACTTTATCTATTATGCGTTTAGGCACTTCTGAAGGTGCTTTAATTGTGCAAATGTTTGGTCGTATGGTTCGTTTAAAAGGTGTTGAAGGGTTAGGAAAGCGCTTAGTCAATGTTGGCGATTTTCAACTTTTACAAACCGCATTAATTTTTGGTGCTGGTGCAGGATGGCTTGATACCTTTATTAGCGCACTTGAAAAACAAGGCATAATGCTGGAAGCCCCTAAAGCAGTCGTGCAAAACGTTATAGACCCTATCAATCCAATGCCACAGCCTAAACTGGTGATACGCCCAAAATCAGAGTATCAGTGTGTATTAGATGCTTGCTGGTTTGAAGGCATTAACAAGGTTAGAAAGTCTTTAATTTATTCAGGAACACAAACGGATACGAATGAGTTCGGTGTGTTAAAAACTGAAAGAATTTCTTCAGTAGGTGAAGATATCACCCCGTTTTTCAAAGAAAATATTTTGCCTTTAATTAATATTGAACAGATTTATTTTTCTCTGTGCGAAACGCGCCAAATAAAGGGTTGGTGGAATTTAGTATTTTCTAAAGCCGCTATAAGTCAGTTTTTTAAAAGTGATCAATACGAAATTATCGGTTATACACGACATTTAACTGTTAAGCACTTTGATGATCTTGAGCGCATGCAAAAGCTTGCATTGCAAATTCTGATCAGTGCGGTAACGGCGAAATACAAAAAAGATGAAAAAGCTCAGAGTCATTATGAGTTTGCTGTTATTCCAGCGGCGCTTGATGCAACAGTACTTTCAGTGGAGAAGATTTAATAATGCAATTAGATTTACTGTCTCAAACAGACAAAGAGTGCAGAACCGAAAACTTTGACCATATTTTGGATATCGTACAAGATAAAGATGGAGATGCATTCTATAACATACCTGGCGCAATTCAGAATCCTTGGCCAATTGATAATAGTCAATGTTGTAAAGGCCGACCAGGCACTTTAGATAAAAGTGAAACGCAATTTATCATTAATTTTGTTCAAACACTTGGCGTCACCAAAGAAAATGCATCAGACTTTATCGGTACGCATATTCCCTATCAGCATCAAGATAAAGAATATGAAGTTTTCCTGTTAAGAAACTTGCCAAAGACTGGCATTGGTTTGAGATATGGTGAGCATGATAGTTACTACCCAGATTTTGCTTTGTTTTTTAAGGTAAAAAATGAAAATTCTGGGGTTGTAACGTTGGTGGATACAAAAGGCTTGAAGTCTGAAATGAATGAAAAAGGCTTTAGTCACTATAAATATCTTTCCAATATGCTATCTATTTCTGAAATAAATAGCCAGATTGGCGGAAATTTTGAAAATTGGCATTATAGTGGTTGTTTTGTTTCAACCAGTAAAATTGACACATTAAGCTTTCCAGATATCGTTGTTAATAATCCAAGCTATAAAACAGCAGAACGCTATAAAAATTTTGGTATTTTGTTTGAAGGTGGTGATTATCAAGGTTTGGTTGATTGGTCATTAGCAAGTAATCGCAGTACCGTAGAAAAAGTCTCTAACCTTATTTTTAGAGCGCAAACCGAGGATATTTATTCTGACGATGATGCTAATTTTCCTGGTGGCTACATAGGTCTACTATTCAAGACTCTGGTTTATTTTGGCCTTTCTGAAGAGTCAGCAATAAAGATCGTATTTGAGATTTTCTTTGAGTATGACGCTTTCAATGCCTCTGAAAAACACATTCAAGAGAAGTTGGTTGATATTCTTTCTAATCGGGGAGGTATAAGAGCATTAGAGATTGTAAACATACAAAAAACAGGTTGGCTTGGTTTGGGGAAACGCTCTTATTCACCGTTAATAAAAGCTTTGATGGCTAACAATAAAATATCTAAAAGCTTAAAACCTGAAACTGGGTACTTCGGTGAGGCAGATGAACAATTCGAATCATGACTCTTTGTCAAGTTTGTCAAAATTTTATCAAAAAAATTCAGACGTAAAACTAGAAGGTAATACAGAAGATAATAAGAAAATGCGGGTTTTCTTTTATCAAATTGCGCTTGGCGGTTTAAAAGGAAACCGACTTGAGTTTGAGTTGTCTGAAGACAAAGTTATCTATGAACGCGAGAATACACTTTCTGAAATTTTAGATAAAAACCCTTCTATTTTTGACCATGTAAGATCGAAAAAACAAGCGCGCAACATGTCTAATGAAGCATTTCGCTTTTTTATGGAAAGAGGTCATGTGATCAAGGCTTTTAAAGTTCACCAAAAAGCGTGCAATGGTTTTTGGGCTTTTTTAAAACTTTTGTTCATTCCAAAGCTAATAGCGACCTCTTTGTTTGGTATTTTTGCGGTTCTTAGTTCTGGCGAGCTAATAAAGTTCGCTGACATAATCGCCAACCATACAAACAATATTTATATGTTTCTAGCATCTATGGGTGTGATTTTCGTTTTGTACTTTGGTTTGATTGATTTGCGCTACTTAAGGCCTAAACTTAAATTTTGGCATGCCATTATAAGAGGCATATTTCCAACAGTCTTATTGCTTATTTATATGCTTTTGGGTTGGGTATTAACTGTAATTCTGATCGGTTTTGATGGTTTATACACTATTGGCGACTTAGAGTGTTCTGAAGAAAATAATATGTTTGTTTTAGCGTTAACGTTTGTATCAGGTGTATTTTCAATATTACTTCAATCCCTTTGGGATAGAGAGTCTGTTTTGAGGCCAATATAGGAGTTTTCATATGTACCGCATCAACCGCCAACAAAACGATATTGTTCAGCTTGAAGAGAAAAGCTTTCATGAGTTGCAGTTTAAAGAGCGTGAACACTTGCAGGAGTGGATTGCTAAGAACCCTCAAGTGCTTGGGGGCGGGGATGATTTGCTGATTATTCAGAAAGAGTTTGCGGGCTTTAATGACACCAATGAGCGCTTGGATCTGTTGGCTTTAGATAAAGATGGTCGCTTGGTTATTATTGAAAACAAGCTGGATGATTCTGGAAAGGATGTCGTTTGGCAAGCGCTTAAATACACCTCTTATTGTTCTACGCTTTCCACCTCTCAAATCTTGAAGATTTACCAAGATTATCTAGATCGCTATGCAAATGGTGAGGATGCTAAAACCAATGTTTTAGATTTTTTATCGCTGGAAGAGGATTCGGAACTGTTACTGAATCGTCAAGATCAGCGCATGATTTTTGTGGCAAATAACTTTCGCAAGGAAGTCACTTCTACCGTATTGTGGTTGTTGAACCATGATATTCAGATTCAATGTTTCAAAGCTAAACCCTACGTTTTAGATAATGAGGTGTTGTTGCAGATTGAGCAAATTATACCGTTACCTGAAACCCAGGAATTTATGATTGATGCAAAACAAAAACAGAGAGAAGAAACGGGTAAAAGTCAAACAGTCGCCGATTCAGAAGCCTATTTAATGGAGTTTTGGAGGGACTTGAAAACGGAGATGCAGCATCGAGGTTTTCAGTATTTTGATAATGTTTCAGCTAAGCCTTCATACAATATTGGTTTGTGGAAGTGGGAAGGCCGCTTTGGTATGGCTGTGGGTACACATGCAGTGAGGGTGGAGCTCTATTTTAGTAGTGATGCCAATAAAACGTTGTTTGATGCTATGTTTGAACGTAAGGCTGAGATTGAGTCTTTATATGGCAAAGAAATTACATGGGAACGTCTGGATAATAAAAAAGCGACGCGCATAAGACATGACTTATCTAAAGAGGCTTACCTTGAAATGCCTGCATGGAAAGGCGATGAGTCTGGTAAACAGCAGCGTATCGACTGGCTGATTAACGAGTTTGATCAATTCTACAAAGCGGTCTATCCGGTTTGGGAGAAGGTTCGTTTAGAGTTAAAAGCTTAAGGTCTTCCACACTTTATCTCTTTTGTTTTATTGAGGCTTTCTTGACTTAGTCACGGTGTCTCATTAGTCTTTGGGGTTTAATAGAGCAAGGTAATTAGTAGAGGTCTTAATGAAAGCAAATTTTTGGCATGGCATGTGGGCGAGTGGCGTGGTTGGGTTTCATCAATCCGATATTAATGAGTTTCTACAAAACCACTGGAAGCAGCTCAATTTAGCTGGTGATGAAGCGGTACTGGTGCCTTTGTGTGGCAAGTCGTTGGATATGCTGTGGTTACAGCAACAAGGTCATGAGGTATTAGGTGTTGAGTTAAGCCAGCGAGCCTTAGATGAGTTTTTAGTTGAGAACTCAATCTCTGCTAAACCAGTCAAGCACGATCAATTTTGTGGTTATGAGCTGGAAGCGATGACGTTGCTTTGCGGTGACTTCTTTAAGTTGTCAGCAGAGGATTGTTCACAAATTAAAGCCGTGTATGATCGAGCGTCTATTGTGGCGTTGCCGCCAGAGATGCGCAAGGCGTATGTAGAACACTTGCAAATAATCTTGCCTCAGGGTGCTAAAATTTTAATGGTAACAATGGAGTACGATCAGTCACTCATGTCAGGGCCTCCATTCTCAGTTACGGAAAAAGAAGTGAGAGATTTGTTTATGGATTTTGCATCCATTGATAAGGTGTCCGAGATCAGTGCTAGTCGCAAAGGAAATGCAATGTTAGAGAAGGTATTTGTTATTCAAACTTAGTGTTTGGGGTGGGGCAGCTTTAAAACCTGCTAATTGAAGCTTTGATATTTGTATTTCAGACGGTTTTTCAAACTGAGCAGGCCTGCTCAGTTTGATTTTAGAGATTGTCGGCGTGCTCTTACTCTAAGCTGGCATGATCTGTCTAAAACTTTCAAAATAGTTAAAGTATTGTGGGTTCACTTTTTTAAGGTTTGGGCTAACATGCACAGCACATAACAGGTGCTCAATGCCATATTGTCTGGCGGTTTTTAGTGCAAATAGATTGTCGTCAATCAATAGTGTGTGTTTAGGGTTATAAGCCTCAATTTCTTGAATGGCAGACCAGATGCGTATGTCTTCTTTGGGAAGTCCAAAATCGTGAGCAGAGATTAAGTGGTCAAAATAGTTGCCAATTTCGGTCATCTCGAGTTTAAGGGCTAAGCTATCTCGATGTGCATTAGTCACCATAATGACTTTTTTATTCATGCTTTGTAATTTGGCTAAAAACTCAATGACATCCGGATGGGCTTTAATCATATGTTTTAATTCATGCTTTAGTTCCGCAATAGGCAGCTCTAACTCCTCAGTCCAGTAGTCTAAACAGTACCAGTTTAAGGTGCCTTTTTGACTATTAACTTTTGCATGAATAATTTCATTCGCTTGCTCTAGACTGAGGTTGTTTTTCTTGGCATAAGCTTGTGGAAGGTACTCCATCCAAAAATGCCAATCAAAGTGCAAGTCCAGAAGGGTTCCGTCCATATCGAGTAATACGGTATCAATTTGTGACCAGTCTATATAGGCTTTCATTGGCAAAAAAAATTCCTTGGCGTATGATGGTTTTTATGACTAAAAAAACATCTGATTCTAATTCTAGCGAAACCCATCCGACGGTATTGTCGGAAGAGATTGTTGCAACGTCTCGTCTCTTTAGGGTTCAGTCTCAATCACTTGAGTTTTCTAATGGCACACAAGTTGTGTACGAACGCTTATTGGGTAATCCAAACGGCGCGGTTCTTATTATACCAATGCTGGACAGTGAAACCATGTTACTGATTCGTGAATTTGGTGGTGGTGTTGGACGTTATGAGTTGGGTTTCCCAAAGGGAAAGATTGATCCTGGGGAAACGTGGAAAGAGGCGAGTATTCGCGAAAGTCAGGAAGAGGTGGGTTATTTACCGGCAGACGTTCAGTTATTGGACTCTGTCAGCCTGGCTGCTGGCTATATGACGCATCATACGCATATTGTGATGGCAACAGGGCTTACACCTCAAGAGGCGGAGGGCGATGAGCCAGAGCCATTAGAAGTTGTGCCCTGGAAAATAAAAGATTGGCCAGAGTTATTGAAACACCCAGATTTTAGTGAGGGGCGTGCTTACGCCGCTTTGATGTTGATTCTTAAAGAACTGGAACATATTTAATGGATTTAAATTCGTGGCTACCCAAGGTCTGCAAAATATCGGTTGAAGCGGGAGATTTGATTGAAAAAATCTATCATGATTCGGAGCCGACCGAGATTGAAAAAAAGTCTGATGGAACTCCTGTTACGATTGCAGATAAACAAGCGGATGATTTAATTTGTAAAGCTTTGGCTCTATTAACCCCTAATATTCCGTTGGTTACTGAAGAGAGTGTTGGAACTGTGCCGTTTGAAACTCGACAGGCCTGGTCAACCTTTTGGTTAGTGGATCCGTTAGATGGAACCAAAGAGTTTATCGAGCGAACGGGTGAGTTTAGCGTCAATATTGGTTTGGTTCAAGATGGCAAAGTGGTGCTGGGGGTCGTGTATGTGCCATTGACGAGAGTGTTATATTGCGCCGTTTCAGGACAGGGTGCGTATCGGTTTGTAATTCCAAAACAGACCATTGAAGCAGACTGGCAGGATTGCTTAAATCCCTATTATCGAATTCATTCAAGGGCGATGAATCGCCGTTCGGTCACAAAGGTCGCGGTGAGTCGTCGACATGGAACAAAGGTGACGAACTTTATAGAGCAGTTAGGTGATGTGGAGCTGGTTTACATGGGGTCGGCAATTAAATCGTGTTTGGTGGCAGAAGGTAAGGCGGATGTGTATCCTCGATTTGGACCAACCTCGTTGTGGGATACGGCCGCCGCTCAATGTGTGGTAGAAGAGGCGGGTGGGGCGATTGTGGATGAAAATGGTCAAGCCTTAAGGTATGTTCAATCTGAATCTCTACTAAACCCATATTTTATGGTAATTGGTGATTGTCAGTATAGCTGGCCGTCTTTCCCTTCTTTATAAGATGATTGATTGGTTGATGCGGTTAATGTCTTTTTCCTCTAAATTCAAAATCTGGCAGCTCTGTTCAAATTGTTTGCTGTCCAATTCACTTTCTGCTTGTTTGAAGTCTTTTTTAATAGCAAGTAAGTGAGCCAGTTCAATAAGTGCCACATATTGTTTAAGTTTCTCATTTCTAACGCTTTGAATATTATCGATGTGGTGTAGCAAAATCGCTTGTGCAATAGAGTTAGAGATATTCCAGCTCTGACAGGTCACATAACCTAATGCGGAGTGGGTTGTGCCATATTGTTCAAACTCACGGTGCTCAATTTCAAAATGGTTGGCGACACTGCTGACAAACGTTGAGCCATAGTTGCTATCTAGTTCTACTAATGCAAATGTACCAATGTCATGGAGAATGCCTAACAGGTAAGCTTCATCTGAACGAATTTCTTTGCTGTAATGGGCTATTTGGATGCAGATTAGGGCAATATTCTGACTATGGTAGCTTAGACCTTTGACTTTGTTTGAGTCGATTAGATCTTTAATGCAAATTCCAAGAACATAATTCTTAATAAATTGATTTCCCAGTCGATAGATTGCAGTTCCGATGTTCTTTGTTTCGCTGAGGTTTGAGCTTTGTAGTATGCCAGGCGTGTTTGCCAAACTCACTAATTCTCCAGAGATTAAAGGGCAGCTAGAAATAAGCGTTTCAACGGTTTTAGGATCGGGTATGTCAGACTCATTAAAAAGTTGCTGCAGTTTTAATGCGGTAGAGGGTAAAACGGGAATATCTACTTTAGTTAAAAGTTGTTTTGCAACATCAATTTGATCTTTATAACTCATAGAAGCGGATGCCTTTTTGTCTTTGGTAGTTACGATTGTATATAATCACTATATTACCCTTTTGTTTGATAAGGAAATATACTTTTTTGAACTAACCAGGCCTGTTCAGAATCTCAAAACAAAAAAAGCGATTGAATGATTTCAATCGCTTTTTAAGTAAAGGTTGAATTGTTTAAAAAGAGATATTTTGTGCAAGATCAAGGCAGGTAAGGGTGAAGTTTACAATTTGTAAATGAGTCCTTAGTTAACGCCGAGATTGCGCTAAATAGCCTTTTTACAACTTGCAGGCTCCGCCTGCACAGCCATCATCCTCATGTGCATCATCCGCACCATCACGTGTATTATGGTAATACAGCGTTTTTAGTCCCATTTTGTAGGCATAAAGCAGATCTTGAAGAACCAGTTTAATGGGTACTTTGTCTTCATTAAAACGAGCAGGATCATAGTTGGTATTGGCTGAGATCGCTTGGTCAACAAACTTCTGCATGATTCCCACTAACTGCAAATACCCTTTATTATCTGGGATATGCCATAGCAATTCATAGTTATTACGGAACTCTTTAAAGCCTGGAACGACCTGTTTTAGGATTCCATCTTTAGAGGCTTTAACTGATACATAACCACGTGGTGGTTCAATACCATTGGTTGAGTTAGTGATCTGTGAAGAGGTTTCACAAGGCATTAACGCAGTTAAGGTTGAGTTACGTAAACCGTGCTCTTTAATGTTTTCACGCAGACCTTCCCAGTCTAGATGAAGTGGTTCGTTGCAGACTTCATCGAGCTCTTTTTTGTAGGTATCGATTGGCAAAATACCTTTGGCGTAGTTGGTGTCTTCATAGTAACTGCACTTACCTTGCTCTTTCGCTAAGGTGTTAGATGCTTTCAGTAAGTTAAACTGTATCGCTTCAAAGGTACGATGCATTAAGCCATTGGCAGAGCCATCAGAGTACTTAGTGTTGTTTTTAGCCAAGTAGTAAGCCATGTTAGTCACACCCACACCTAGAGTACGACGTCCCATGCTTGAGTGGCGTGCCGCTTCTACAGGGTAGTCTTGATAATCTAGTAAGCTATCTAAAGCACGTACAATCAAGTCTGAAAGTTGTTCAAGCTCGTCTAGGTTTTTCAATGCACCTAAGTTAAAGGCTGACAGGGTACAAAGTGCAATCTCGCCATCTGGATCATCAACCGAATTTAAAGGTTTGGTTGGCAAAGCAATTTCTAAGCATAGGTTCGACTGATGAACGGGTGCTTTTGCAGGATCAAACGGGCTGTGGGTATTACAGTGGTCGACGTTCTGAATATAGATTCGTCCCGTTTGAGCACGTTCTTGTGCAATCTGTGTAAACAGATCAATCGCTTTAACCTGTTTTTTACGAATGCTGTCGTCTACTTCATAGATTTTATAGAGACGTTCAAACTCGTCCTGATCTTCAAAGAATGCATCGTACAGTCCTGGTACATCAGATGGGCTAAATAGGCTGATCATGCCGCCTTCAATCATGCGTTGATACATCAGTTTATTGATCTGTACTCCGTAATCTAAGTGACGAGCACGGTTCTCTTCCACCCCACGGTTGTTCTTTAAGACCACTAGCGATTCAACTTCTAAATGCCAAATCGGGTAGAACAAGGTCGCTGCACCACCACGTACACCACCTTGAGAGCAAGATTTAACGGCAGTTTGGAAGTGTTTAATAAATGGAATCATTCCAGTGTGATAGGCTTCACCACCGCGAATTTCACTTCCCAGTGCACGAATACGTCCAACGTTTACACCGATACCTGCACGTTGAGAGACGTATTTCACTATTGAAGATGACGTGGCATTGATCGAGTCTAAAGAGTCTCCACACTCAATTAACACACACGAGCTAAACTGACGTGTTGGGGTACGAACTCCAGACATAATAGGTGTCGGTAAAGAGAGTTTAAACAATGAAGAAGCATCGTAAAAATCTTTAATGTATTGCAGGCGAGTATCTGCTGGATAGTGAGCAAACAGGCACATTGGAATCATCATGTAGATGAACTGCGGACTTTCGTAGATTTTTCCCGTTACACGGTTTTGAACTAGGTATTTACCTTCTAGCTGTTTTACCGCAGCATAGCTGAATGTCATGTCACGTTCATGCTGAATGTAGTTGTCTAATTCATCAATGTCTTTTTTGCTGAAATCTTCTAGAATTTGAGCGTCATATAGTCCACTGCGAACCATTTTATTGATATGCTCAAACAGTGCCGGAGGCGTAAAGCGATCAAAGGCTTTTTTACGCAGATGGTAAATGGCTAAACGTGCTGCTAAATGCTGATAGTCAGGTGCATTTTCAGAGATTAAATCCGCTGCTGATTTAATAATGGTTTCATGGATGTCTGATGAGCTAATGCCATCATAAAACTGGATGTGTGAACGCAATTCAACTTCGGAAACGGAGACATTTTCTAGTCCTTCAGAAGCCCAAGTGATGACGCGGTGCATCTTTTCTAGGTCAAGAGGTTCTTGTGTTCCATTACGCTTGGTGACTTGAATATTTTGATTCGACATGTGTGATTTTTAAACCTGTGAATAAATAATGTGCAGTGGATTTAACGTTTAAAAGGGTTTTATTAGCAATTTCATTAAGTTATGAAAACAATGCAAAAACATACTCTAATTGAGGTGTGTAATTGATTGTGTTTCTTTAGATGCTTTCTACAACATGTAGTTATATTAAGT
>JAYENR010000108.1:0-14340 GCA_034722175.1 Pseudomonadota bacterium
TGAGCAGAGGATTATGCAGTTAGCCTCTGTATTTACGATAGATATCGCTTCGTTTGCGATTATGAATAACCATTATCATATTGTTTTGAGGGTTGATAAGGCTAAAGCAGATGCTTTAAGTGTTGATTAAAGAAAAGGACACCCATAAACTATAACTAAATCTAACTTTCTGCTAAGCTAGGCTAAAAGAAAAGGACACCCATAAACTATAACTAAATCTTAAAAAGAAAGAAAAGGAAAGAAAGAAAAGGACACCCATAAACTATAACTAAATCTAACTTTCTGCTAAGCTAGGCTAAATCAATAAGGTATTTGTTATGACCCGTGCCCGTGTAGATCAAATCGTTCTTTCTGAAACTCCTTGGTATCATGTTGTGAATCGCTGTGTCCGTAGAGCCTTTCTATGTGGTGTGGATGATATAAGTGGCCAAAATTATGAGCACCGAAGAGAGTGGATTGAGCAGAGGATTATGCAGTTAGCCTCTGTATTTACGATAGATATCGCTTCGTTTGCGATTATGAATAACCATTATCATATTGTTTTGAGGGTTGATAAGGCTAAAGCAGATGCTTTAAGTGTTGATGAGGTGTTGAATCTGTGGACGCAATTATTTGCGGGTAATCCATTGGTGCAACGTTACTTGGAGAATCCAGCTGGTGCAGATACTTCTATGTTAGAAAGTGTGAATGAGTTTGCAGAGGTGTATCGCGAACGTCTTTATGATATTTCTTGGTTTATGCGGGTCTTAAACGAATCCATTGCTAGAATGGCGAATAAAGAGG
Source organism: Pseudomonadota bacterium (assembly GCA_034722175.1). Classification (GTDB taxonomy): domain Bacteria; phylum Pseudomonadota; class Gammaproteobacteria; order Thiomicrospirales; family Thiomicrospiraceae; genus Thiomicrorhabdus. The sequence goes on from JAYENR010000108.1 coordinate 784, forward strand.
ATGGTGTTAAGGGGCGGTTTTGGGAGGGACGCTTTAAAAGTCAGGCTTTATTGGATGAGCAAGCGGTTATTTCTGTGATGGCTTATGTTGACTTAAACCCTGTTAGGGCAGGGATGGCAAACGGTTTAACCGACTCAGATTATACTTCAATACAAAGAAGGGTTGAAGGTAGGTATGAAGAGGCCTGTTTACCTGGTGATAAACCATCAATGTCTTTGGTTATGGGTTTGCAGGTTGATCAGGATTATAAGGGTGATGAATTGGCTCAAGTGTTTTTAGAGCGTTTGTCTAAGATCCCTTTTTCCGGGTTAATGCAGTTTGCAATTGACACTGTTGAGGCAAATATAATCCCATTTAGTAAAGAGGATTATTTTGAGTTTGTAGATTATTTAGGACGGGCGGTGCATCCTAATAAACGTGGCGTAATTTCGGAAGAAGTGCCAACGATTATGGAGGTTCTGAATTTATCGACTAAAATGGTTGATCGATTTTGTAATGGGCGCCTGTTGAGTGTGTTTGGGGATGCAATAGGTTCGCCGGCTCAGCTTGAAGCGCATTGTGTTCAGAAAAAAACATCCCATTGTAAGGGAATGCATGCTTCTAGGGATTTGTATGTTGCACGGGCATTGTGATTATTCACTTAAATAAAAGATTGTTATCTTTCATTTGTTGAGCTAAATAACCGGCTTTGATTTCTGTTGTAGTGCGTTTAAAAGTACTATTAAGAGTTTATGGGTATGATTATTTAAGAAAATGACGTTAAGGTTAAAGGTTTGTCCTTTGTGGTAAGGTGCTTGAAAAGGCTGATGAGTTAATTATTGATTTACTCTAGGAGCGTAGGGAAAGCGGAAAATATCTTACTAAACAGCCCTGTTTGGATTCTTATTAGATACTATCTATCGTGTAGATTAATACGATATAAAAAATGTTACGATACGCCTCTGTTTGATTTGAGTGAGAATTATAATGTCAAAACCTATGTTGATTTCTTCTAAAACGTGTGTCGGCAAACATTGGAAACCTGTTGTTGATTTATCTTATGCACAAAATAAGACTTTGATTCCAATACCCGCTGCTGAGATGGCAAAAGCCGGCAGTGGCATGCCATTAGCGATATGTAAGCAAGCGGGGGAATGGCAAATTATGGCGGTTTGTGGTCAAGTAGCTGAGCATAACTGTTTTATCAAACAAGGCAAGTGGTTGGGGCATTACCAACCGCAATGGTTGAGTCATTACCCTTTTGATTTTATTAAAGTGAAAGATCAAGGGGTACTGACTTTTGAAGAAGACAGCGGTCTGTTGTGCACAGCCACAGAGGGTGAGGCATTTTTTGATGATCAAGGGCAACCTATGCCCAGATTAAAAGCCAAAATAGATACGTTATCGCAGTTTCAGGCCCAAATGGCATTAACAACCCAAGCATTAAATGCATTAGAGCAAGCTGGTGTTTTAGTGGCTTGGCCAGAGCAGCTTAAAAGTAGTTTGAATGTCGATTTAGATGGCTTACATTTTATTAGTGAACAAAAACTGAATGCTTTGGAAGAGCCGGGGTTTTTAGCATTACGACGGGCGCAGGCATTGCCGATTGCGTATGCCGTCAATTTTTCAATTCAACAAGGGCATTTATTGCATAGGCTTGCTAAAATAAATCCACCGAAAAATACCGGTTCCGTGGATATCGAGCAGTTCTTTGACGAGGATAGCGACAGTTTGAAGTTTTAGGTGAACTATCGTTAAGATCCAGTGGTATAAGTTTTTACTTATCCTAGAGGGGGTGTTATTATTGTGCTCTTATAAATTCATCAGATGATCGATCTTGAGTTTACTCCCTTTTTTTCTTTCTATTTAACTTGTTTTAAGAGTTCATTATGCGTCCTCTGTCTGCCCTGTGTGTTGTTGTCATTAGTTGCATGATGCTGTTCACTCATTCTGTGATTGCGGCACCCATTTCATTAATGCAGGCCATTGATCTAACCTTACAGTATAACGATGATTTGGCATCTAAGCAGGCCTCTTTTGATGCAGATAAAGAGCTGATTGATCAAGCTAAAGCAAATGTACGTCCGGCCATTGATTTGCGTCATACCATCGGTAATTCCCGATATTCAACCGCCTATTTTCAGGATCTGGATGATCGCTATACCCGGACCACCCTTGCATTGGTGCAACCGTTATATTCTGCTCAAAGGTTGATTAACCTCGAACGATCAGAAGAGATCGTACAGGTATCTGAATTGGAGTTTGAATCACATAAACAGTCTAAACTGTTAGAGTTGATTGAAGCGTATATTACATTGTTAAAATATCAAAAAGCAACGGTCATTGCGCAGCAAGAAGTGGACGACCATCTTATAAAAATGCAACGTTTGGAAAGCATGTTAAGCAAAGGGCTGACAACCAAAATGGATACGTTAGAAGCGCGTTCGGTTTTGGATGAATTGAACTCGAATTTAATTGCTACCAAAAATGATGCTCTAGTCAGTAAAACCCGTTTGAGTCGATTATTGGGCAGGCCTGTTGAAAATATCGTCCAAATTGATGAGTATTTATGGCAACGTTCCAATGCCATTTTAATGAATACACAGTGGCATTCTTTGGTGATGGAGAATGCGTTAGCCATTGAACTGTCGAGAAAAGAGTACGATGTTGCCCAATCCGATTTACGGATTGAAAGTGCGGCACATTTACCCGAGGTGAATTTTAGAATGGAATTGGTGCGGAATGAGGCTTATGATTCCAGCATCATCAAAGATAAAAAAATTCAGCTTGAGATAATGGTACCTATTTATCATGGGGGAATGATCGCTTCTAAAAGCAGAGCGGCTCAAAGTCAACTAAAAAGTAAGTTGCATAAAATTAACGACAGTGAACGTTTGGTGAAGGTTCAGTTAGACGAAATGTTGACCAAGTTAGAAGGTGGGGTGGCTAAGATTGAGGCTTACGAGAAAAGTATGCTGTCTAACCAGGCCTATTTAGAAGCGGCACAAAAAGGGATGGCTTACGGGTTAAGAGGTTTGTTTGACGTGTTGGAGGCGAAGTCTCGACTCTATACGGCACAACGTAAACTCACTTTTGAGATGTATGATAATATTTTTTCTCAATTTGAGTTTCTATACTTGCTTGGCATGCTCGACAGATCAACGGTTTCACATTATTTGAACCCGTCATTTTCATTTAACAGCTTGAGTGTTGCGCCGACCAATTAAGCGGGCCTGTATTTGTTGTAAAGAGTAAATAGGATTGGAATGATTAAAGAAGACAAAACAGAGCTACAAAAAGCACTGCTGAGTGTTAAAAAGGCCTTTTTATCAGTCGGTTTTTTTAGCTTATTCATTAACTTGCTGATGTTGGTGCCGGCTATTTATATGCTGCAGTTGTATGATCGTGTATTAACCAGTCGCAGTGAAGACACGCTTTATATGTTAACACTGATCGTTGTGATTTTGTTTATTACCATGGGCTTGCTAGAGTTTGTACGTTCACGTATTTTGATACGCGTGGGGAATCATTTAGACCAATACTTGAATGAGAACCTGTTCGCTTCTATGTTTAAGCGTTCCATTCAAGAGCCTGGGCATAACTCGCCACAACCGATCAACGATATGACCAGTCTTAGGCAGTTTTTAACGGGGAATGGATTGTTTGCCTTTTTTGATGCCCCGTGGTTGCCTATTTATATCGCAATACTGTTTTTATTTCACCCATATTTTGGTGTGTTTGCGATTTTAGCGGTATTGATTTTATTTAGTCTGACGTTAGCAAATGAGTACGCAACTAAAACGCTGTTAGCAGAGGCAAATTCTGAAAATGTCCAGTCTGTAAACTACGCCAGTACTTGCATAAAAAATGCAGAAGTGGTGGCTGCGATGGGAATGGAATCGAGTTTACGTCAAAAGTGGTTTGAAAAACATTTAAGCTTTTTAACCAAACAGTCACAAGCCAGTGACAGGGCAAGTGTGTTGTCGAATATGTCTAAAACATTGCGAATTATGTTTCAGTCTCTGATATTGGGGTTAGGGGGGTATTTGGCGATTATGAATGAAATTACCCCGGGTATGATGATTGCCGGTTCTATTATCTTGGGTCGTGCTTTAGCGCCATTGGATGCGATGATTGGTTCTTGGAAAGGATTTAGTTCTGCACGCAGTGCTTATGAGCGTTTGAATCAGTTGTTTGAAACCTACCCAGCGAATGATAAACCTATGGCCTTACCTGCGCCAGAGGGGCAGATTAGAGTTGAGTCTTTAATGGTGGTACCACCAGGTAATAAAGTCCCATCTGTAAAAGGTGTGTCGTTTTCATTAGATGCCGGTGACATGACGGCGATTATTGGACCGAGTGGCGCGGGGAAATCGAGTTTAGCCAGAGCCTTGTTGGGGGTGTGGCCGCTTATGGCGGGTAAGGTTCGTTTAGACGGTGCAGATATTCATAATTGGGATAAAGAGGACTTAGGTCGTTATGTTGGTTATTTACCTCAAGATATTGAATTATTTGATGGAACTGTGAGCGAAAACATTGCCAGGTTTGGGCAACTTGATCCTTTAAAAGTAGTAGAAGCCGCAAAATTAGCGGGTGTACATGAGATGATTTTAAGGTTACCGCAAGGTTACGATACCCAGCTGCTTTCTTCAGGTAGTTTATCGGGTGGTCAGCGACAGAGAATCGGACTGGCAAGAGCTGTATACGGTTTGCCAAAAGTGATTGTGTTAGATGAGCCAAACTCTAATCTAGATGATCAAGGCGAACAAGCCTTGGCACAAGCGTTACAGAGTTTGAAAGTAAACGGTGCCACGGTGATTTTGATTTCTCACCGTAAACAGGTTCTAAAACATGTTGATAAGGTTTTATTGATGGCACAAGGTCAACTTAAAGGATTTGGACCGCGTGATGACATTTTGTTGGCTTTACAAAATGGCCAACTTTCATTAAATGATAAGTAGTTGTTCAAAATGATGACTTTTTGTTTTGAACTAAATCAAGTTAAGGATTAAAAATTTAGATGTCGGAAAATGTAAGTAGCAGTTCAGCGACAGAAGTAGTGGATAAATCGCCGATGGGTTCCGTTAAAAAAGACATTGAAAGCTTTTCGGTTTTGCCAATTGATGCGTTACCAAAGGTTGATTCAGACTATAACCGTTATAGACATTTAGGATTTTTGATTCTTTTTGTCATTTTTGGTCTATTTGGCGGCTGGGCTTCTTTGGCACCGTTAAGCAGTGCATCGGTTGCGGTTGGTGAGGTGTTTGTTGTTTCTAATAACCGAGTGGTTGAACACTTTGAAGGTGGAATTGTTTCAGATATTCTAGTTCAGGAGGGTGATATTGTTGAGCAGGGACAGGTATTGCTGAAGCTGTCCTCTACTCAGGCAGAAGCTGAATTAGCCATTGTTCAGTCTCAGCTTAATGAAGTATTAGGTCTGGAAGCGCGATTGCAGGCGGAAAGTCGTTTGGCAGACAAGATTAGTTTTCCTGCTGAATTGTTGTCAAACCAAGCAAGCGGTGCGGTACAGGATATTTTAAAAGGGCAGGCCAGTGTGTTTTTTGCCAGAAAGGATGCCCTTGAAGGTGAGTTGGAAATTTACCGCCAAAGAGTAAAGGCCCTAAAGGAACAAATCATTGGGCTTAAAACGGTGATTAGCACGCTGGATGATCGTATTGCCTCTTTTAAACAAGAGGTTAAAGACTGGGAGGCTCTATTTAAAGAACAGTTTGCTGATAAAATTCGTTTACAAGAAATGAAAAGAGAGTTAGCACGTTTAAAAGGAGAAAAGGGTAGTCATCAGTCAGAAATAGCAAGACTATTAGTTTCCATTACAGAAAATGAAGCGCAATTACTTTTAAGAAAGCAACAATTTCGAGAATCGGTTGTATCGGAGTTAAGAACGGTTCAGTCTGAACGAGTTGATTTACATTCAAAGAAAGTTGCTCTTAAAGACCGTTTAAACCGTGTCTCGATTACGGCTCCAGTTAGTGGTCAAGTAAATGGGCTGACAGTATTTACTGTTGGTGATGTGGTAGGTTCGGGTGAAACCTTAATGGAAATTGTGCCGAGTTCTAAAGATTATGCTGTGAAAGCAAAAGTAATGGTAACGGATATTGATAAAGTCAATGTTGGTTTAATAGCTGATGTACGCTTTTCAGCTTTTAATACACAGATGACTCATGTTATTGAAGGTAAGGTCGTGCATGTGTCAGCGGATAAGTTTGAGGACCTTCAAACTGGTTTTGAGTATTTTGAAGCGAAAGTGATGCTGACGCCTTCCGGTATTTTACAGATGGAAAAAGACGGTATTTTCCTGTTGCCAGGAATGCCGGCTGAGGTGATGATTAAAACGGGTGAACGTACGTTATTAGGCTATTTCATAAAGCCATTTATGAATATGTTTGCTCGATCCTTTAACGAAGAGTAGCACTAGTATCTATGAGGATTATTAGTGGTTTTTGTAAAAGGGTATTTCTTGTTCGTGTCAATTTCAGAATAAGATACTGTCCCTTCGTTTATCATTAGACAGATGGAAAGATTTAATTTTTACCTCGTCATGTTTTTTTAATGGCTTTACCAATTTTGAATGGTGTATTTAATCAATGAATTTTCTTAAGTTGCATATGGAATGAAACTAGCTGAATCTTTACTATCTTTATCCCGTATCAAAAAAAGAATATTATCAATTTTTGTTGATATTATTGGTTTATGTCTAGTAGCCGTGTTAGCTATTTGGCTGCGTTTAGGTCAACCTGTGTTTCCAGTAATGGATTACGTTTTTGCAATATTATTATTACCGGTCTTAGCGCTTCCGATTTTTATCAGACAAGGTTTATACCGTACAGTTGTTCGTTATATTGGCCATAAATTTGCCATAACGGTGCTGTCTTCTGTAACGTTGGTTTTTGTGCTTTGGGCTGCGGCTATTTTTATGCTGGAACTTTCGTTTCCGCGTTCGGCGATTGTTATTGCTTGGTTGCTGGCTCTGTTTTATATCTCTAGTACTCGTATTTTGGCTCGTTGGTACTTGTCCGAAGGTTTAGTTAGCAAAGAATATTTTGATCGAAAAAGAGTATTAATTTTCGGTGCAGGAAATTCGGGTAAACAACTGCTCAGTGCGATTAGCAAAATGCCACATGTTAAGGTCATGGGTTTTATTGATGATGATAAAAGTCTGCAAAAACATGAAATTGCTTCTGTTAGAGTCTATAAACGTGAAGATTTAAAAGACTTAATTTCTGATTTTGGTATTTCTGAAATATTTCTTGCGATTCCATCCATTTCAGCTTCAAAGCGTAAACGGATTTTAGAGTGGTTGGAACCTTATTCGGTAAAAGTATCGACCTTGCCGAGTATTGATGAGATTGTGGCTGGAAAAGTTTCATTCTCTGATATTCGTCAAGTTGATATTGAAGATCTCTTGGGACGTGATCCAGTTCCTCCTCAGTCTGAATTGTTGTCTAAATGTATTACCGAAAAAGCAGTTTTGATTAGTGGAGCCGGCGGTTCAATTGGATCTGAGTTATGTCGTAAAGTTTTACGACAGCGTCCAAAAACGTTAGTTTTGTATGAGTTAAGTGAGTATGCGCTTTACACTATTGAGCGTGAACTGTTGCACTCCAAAGAGTTGGATGATATTCAATTAATTGCGGTTTTAGGCAGTGTTTTGGATGATAAAAAGTTACGCCGAGTGATTGAAAGCTATGGCGTTAATACCATTTACCATGCTGCGGCCTATAAACACGTTCCGATTGTTGAACATAATATTCAGGAAGGAATCATTAATAACTTTTTTGGAACTCATATGGCTGCGAAAACGGCAGCAGAATGCGGAGTTGAAAATTTTGTATTGATTTCAACGGATAAAGCCGTGCGACCTACTAATGTAATGGGGGCGAGTAAACGTTTGGCGGAAATGGCCTTACAAGCTTTACAAGAAGAATTTTCTAGTACTCGCTTTGTTATGGTTCGTTTTGGTAATGTTTTAGGCTCTTCAGGTTCAGTGATTCCACTGTTTAGAAAACAAATTGCAGAAGGCGGGCCGGTAACGGTGACTCATAAAGAGATTACGCGGTACTTCATGACTATTCCAGAAGCGGCTTCTTTGGTTGTTCAAGCGGGTTCAATGGGAACGGGTGGTGATGTATTTGTGCTGGATATGGGAGAGCCGGTCAAGATCGATCAACTAGCCCGAAAAGTCATTAAACTGTCTGGTTTGGAGGTGATGGATGAAGCCGGTAATGGCGATATTGAAATTCAATATTCAGGGTTACGTCCAGGCGAAAAACTCTATGAAGAGTTGCTGATTGGTGACAATGTTGATGGTACTGATCACCCTCGTATTATGAAGGCGCATGAAGAGTTTTTGAAATACGGTGAATTAATGGAAGTTTCCGTTAAATTAGAATCTGCTTTAAAAGATTATGATTATGATTCAGTGCTAAAGCAGCTCGAAAGTACCGTTTCTGGTTTTAATCACACTTCTGGAGTTGTGGATTATTTGAAAAATCAAACTTAGTCTTGATCTAGGTCAGCCACGATTTTTAGCAATGCATACATCTCATATTGAAATTTGCAACTCTTGTAAATATTAGATAATATGTTGTTAAGTAAAATTACGAAAGTATTTTTATGCCTCTATTTATAAGTCAAAAGGATGGGTTATGATTTCAAAAATATTATTTTTTGTGGGTGCTATGTTAGTTTCTCTGAGCGTACTTGCGAGTCCGGTGAATGTTAATAAGGCATCTGCAGAAGAGATTGCCATTGCATTGAAAGGCATTGGACCAAGTAAAGCGGAAGCAATTTTGAAATATTGTAAAGAAACCAAGTGCAGTAAGCCTGAAGATTTATTGAATGTAAAAGGCATCGGTGAAAAGACCTTAGAAAAAATTAAAGCGGATTTGCGTTTTTAAAGAGCAGGTTTAAGAAATGAACCTTAGAAAGTTAACAGGCCTGGCTATTTTGCTGGGCCTTTTTTGTTTTTGGAGCTCACTTTCTTTTGCAGCTAAGGTTGCAAGTGTAAAGCCTGACCTATTACTTTTAAAAACTTATCAGATTGATCAAGATGTCAACGGTTGGGTGATGAGCGAGAAGCTGGACGGGGTACGTGCCTATTGGGATGGCAAGCATCTCATCAGTCGCAATGGAAAGATATTTGCCGTACCTAGTTGGTTTGTTAAAGACTTTCCATCTTTTGAACTTGATGGGGAGTTGTGGCTAGGTCGCCAAGCTTTTTCAGAAGTGGTGTCAATTGTTAATCAGCAACAGCCACATAATGGTTGGAAAATGGTGACTTATCAAGTCTTTGAGGTACCGAATCAAAAGGGTGGTTTATTAGATCGCCTGTCAATTTTACAGACTTATTTACAGAATAAACCGAATCCGTATATTCAAGTGATTAAACAAATCCCTATTCAATCTAATCAACAGGTACGGACTGAACTGACGCGGGTTCTGAGTTTGGGGGGAGAAGGCCTGGTTTTACGCGATCCTAAAGAAATCTATCATACCGGTCGTTCCTCTAAGGATTTAAAGCTTAAATTTAAGCAAGATGCGGAATGTGAAGTGGTCGGATACTCTGCGGGAAAAGGTAAATACACGGGTCAGATCGGGGCACTGATTTGTGAGATTCAAACAGGACAGCTTACGCACTTGGTTACACAAACGGAGCGAGTGATTAAAGTTGGTAGTGGTTTAAGTGATCGAGATCGTAAACAGCCTCCTAAAATAGGCAGTGTGATTACGTTTCAGTATATGGGGTTAACGAACAACGGTTTGCCACGTTTCCCTGTGTTTTTAAGGGTGCGTCAATCGGTGCCTTAAGATTTATTAAAGTTCATATTAAGTGTATGATAATAAAAAATTTAAAAGGATTTCATTATGGCTTCGGCTTATGGCGAGCATTACTCGGTTCGAGATTATCAACTATGGGAAGGGGATTGGGAGCTTATCTATGGGGCGCCTTATGCTATGGCTCCATCTTCCAGTATTTCTCACCAACGCCTCGAACAAGCCATATCGGTTCAATTATATGAAACTCTTCAAAAGTGTGAACGCTGTGAAGTTTTAAGTGAAATCGATTGGCAAAGCTCTGATGATACGGTGGTGAGACCGGATGTATTGGTTGCTTGTAATATTCAGGGGGAAAAACTGACAAAAACCCCTGAACTGATTGTTGAAGTGGTATCTCCGACATCGGCAAAACGTGATGAAACCGTTAAATTTGAGCTTTATGAAAAAGAGGGTGTGAAGCACTATTTCATTGTTTATCCGGAAGAGCTTAAAGTGAAAGTTTATGAACTGAAAGAAGGTAAGTTTATTAAGGTTGCAGATTTTAGCGATGAACAGTATGAGTTTTCGATAAAAGACTGTCCGATAAATTTAGATTTTAATAAGATTTGGCGAAAAGTTTAGGGTTTTAATCAAATAGGTTTAAACTTAAAAGCAAACAGGCCTGGTCATAATTTAAAATGACCGGGCCTGTTTAGTTTGAAAAGTGTTATTTTTGATTAAGCTTTCATAAAGGCTTCTATGCGATCTAAAGCGTTAACTAAGTTTTCCATGCTGGTAGCAAACGAGAAACGCATATGATTATCTGCTCCAAACGCGGAACCAGGAACGGCCGCAACGAGCTTCTGCTCCAGAATTGCTTCTACAAAAGCCGTGTCTGTGTCATACCCTTTGATTTTCATCGCTTCGGTAATATCCATAAAGGCATAGAAAGCGCCTGCCGCTCTAATGACTTTAAAACCGGGTAAGCTATTAATGCGATTTACCACATAGTCATGACGCTTCTTAAACTGCACTAACATAGTTTGAATGCATTCTTGAGAACCGTTTAAGGCTTCAACCGATGCGGCTTGAGAGATGGAACATGGGTTTGAGGTGCTTTGTGACTGAACCTTACGCATTCCAGCAATGAGGTCAACCGGGCCGCCAGCATAACCAATTCGCCAACCCGTCATGGAGTAGGCTTTAGACACCCCATTCATAACCACGGTACGATCAGTTAGCTCTGGAGATACTTCTAAGATATTCGTGAAAGGAACATCACCTAACAGAATATGTTCATACATATCATCTGAGGCAATGACGATATTAGGGTGTTTAACAAGTACATCACCTAGTGCTTTTAACTCTTCGGCTGTGTAAACCGCACCCGTTGGGTTCGACGGGCTGTTTAACACAAACATTTTAGTCTTAGGTGTAATTGCCGTTTCTAACTGTTCAGCGGTAATTTTAAAACCTTGTTCAATGCCCGCTTCAACAATAACGGGTTCACCGCCTGCTAATAACGCCATATCGGGATAGGATACCCAGTATGGAGCAGGGATAATCACTTCGTCACCATCATTGAGTAGAGCTTGGCAAAGGTTAAAGAAGCTTTGTTTACCACCTGAAGAGACTAAGATTTGATTCATTCCAAAATCAAGGTTGTTGTCACGTTTAAACTTGGCTTGAATGGCTTGTTTTAAATCGGCTGTTCCGTCTACAGCGGTATAACGTGTTTCGCCATTTTGAATCGCAGCAATTCCAACGGCTTTAATATGATCGGGCGTGTCAAAGTCCGGTTCACCTGCCCCTAGACTAATAATGTCTTTCCCGGCACGTTTTAATTCAGCGGTTTTTGCTGTAATAACCAGTGTAAGGGAAGGTTTGACTCGATTGACGCGATCAGATAGGTTGGCCATTGATTGAATTTCTCCACAGGTGTTTGAACTTGTATAATATGATGCTCGGCGCTTTAAAAGCCGTTTTTTGATCAGAAATAAAATACACGTTCATTACGATTAACAATATTTCCATTCTACTGGATTTTGCGGGCGTTTTTAAAGGATTTATTGTGGCAAAAGCATTTGAATTAGTTTCTATGTACCAACCAGCTGGAGATCAACCTTCGGCAATCACCAAATTGGTAGAAGGATTGGAGGATGGCGAGGCATTTCAAACTCTTTTGGGGGTGACGGGATCGGGTAAGACCTTTACGGTTGCCAATGTTATTAAGCAGGTTCAAAGACCAACGATCATTCTTGCGCATAATAAAACATTAGCTGCGCAACTCTATGGGGAGATGAAAGGATTTTTTCCAAAAAATGCGGTGGAGTATTTTGTCTCTTATTATGACTATTACCAGCCAGAAGCCTATGTGCCTGCTTCAGATACCTATATATCTAAAGACTCCTCTGTAAACGAACAGATAGAGCAACTTCGACTGTCTGCCACTAAAGCCTTATTAGAACGTGAAGATGTAATTCTGATCGCGACGGTTTCGGCGATATACGGTTTGGGTGACCCTGAAATGTATTTGAAGATGATTCTTCAGGTGCGTTTGGGTGATTCAGTTTCACAGCGGGATATTTTGACTCGTTTAACCTCAATGCAATATAACCGCAATGACATTGAGTTATGGCGTGGTACTTTCCGTGTTCGCGGGGATGTTATTGATATTTTTCCAGCGGAAGCTGATGAATATGCGGTTCGCATCGAGTTGTTTGATGACGAAGTGGAGAGTATTGCTTGGTTCGATCCTCTAACCGGAGAGGTGGTGAGTAAACCGACCCGAGTAACGGTCTATCCTAAATCTCACTACGTCACGCCAAAAGAACGGGTAGTTGAAACGGTTGAAAAAATTAAGGTTGAGCTTAAAGAGCGTTTGGAAGAGTTACGCTCCATGCATAAGTTAGTAGAAGCACAGCGTTTGGAAGAGCGTACCCGATTAGATATTGAGATGATGTTAGAGTTGGGATACTGCAGTGGGATAGAGAACTATTCGCGTTATTTGTCTGACCGTGAACCAGGCCAGGCTCCGCCAACATTGATGGACTATTTTCCTAAAAATGCGTTGATCGTCATTGATGAAAGTCACGTGACCATTCCACAGATTGGAGGCATGTATAAGGGGGATCGCTCTCGTAAAGAAAATTTGGTGGGTTATGGGTTTAGATTGCCGTCAGCGCTGGATAATCGTCCTCTCATGTTTGAAGAGTTTGAACGCTTAATGCCTCAAGCCATTTTGGTTTCGGCCACGCCCGGTAAATATGAAGCTGAACATTGCTCCACCATGGTAGAGCAGGTAGTAAGACCAACAGGCCTGCTTGATCCTGAAGTGGAGGTGAGGCCAGCCTTGACACAGGTGGATGATCTGTTAGGTGAGATTGGTCCAAGAGTTGAGTTAGGGCAGCGTATTTTAGTGACGACTTTGACAAAACGTATGGCTGAAAACTTAACCGAATATTTAGAAGATCATCAAATAAGAGTGCGTTATTTGCACTCTGATATTGATACCGTTGAACGTATTGAGATTATTCGTGATTTACGGTTAGGTGTGTTTGATGTATTGGTGGGAATTAACCTACTTCGAGAAGGTCTAGATATTCCGGAAGTCGCTTTAGTGGCGATTTTAGATGCAGATAAAGAGGGCTTTTTGAGGTCTGATCGTTCTTTGATTCAGACCATGGGGCGTGCGGCACGAAACGTCAATGGTAAAGCGATTCTGTATGCCGACAAAATCACCAAGTCGATGAAAAAAGCGATGGATGAAACGCAACGTCGCCGCGAAAAACAGATTAAACA
>JAYENR010000109.1:0-2426 GCA_034722175.1 Pseudomonadota bacterium
GGATCTGTTAAACGACAGTAATCATATTACTGAGTTGGGTAAACAGGCGATAAAGTTTGGTGCCTCACCTCGTTTAGCACGTCTATTATTGGCGGTAAAAGCATCAAATTGTCCTGAACTTAAATTATTAGGTTGTGATATTGCAGCCCTATTGTCAGAACGAGATGTGTTGCAAAATAGTTTTGAAGTCGGTGCCGATTTAAGTTTACGAGTGCTGGTGTTGCAGCAGTACCGTCAAAACCGAAACACGGCCAAGCTACAGAATTCAATTTTTATTCCGGCCATGGAGCAAGTGATACAGAACAGTCGTAACTGGCAGAGACAGCTTGGGGTTAAAGTTGAAGAGTGTAAAGTTAATCAAGCACTGAACAATTTAGGTGAATTGGTTGCCTGGGCATTTCCAGATCGCATCGCCTTAAAACGTAAAGGCACTCAGCCACGTTACTTAATGGCAAATGGTAAAGGCGCGTTATTAAAAGAAGATGACCCGCTGATAACTGAAAGCTGTTTAGTGATCGCCAATATTGACGGGCAAGCCAAAGAGGGACGGGTGTTTTTAGCGGCTCCTTACTCGCTACAACAGTTAGAAGTTCAGTTTTCCGAACATATTGACGAGTCATCGGCTTATAAGTTTGATGAATCACGCAGTGAAGTGATAGGTTTAAAACAAGTGCATTACGAAGCTTTAACCCTGTCTGAATCTCGTTTACAGGCTTTAGATGAACCTGCGTTACATGCTTGCTTGATAGAAGCATTAAAAGCCAAAAAATTGAGTTTACTACCGTGGAATGAAACTAACCAGGCCTGGTTAAATCGTGCAAGATGGTTAGCGCAACAGCCTAATGCCTTAGAAAAAGGCTTAGTTGAGCTGTCAGAAAGCTATTTGATAGACAATTTAGATAACTGGCTTCTACCTTATCTGGCGGGCGTTGATAGTATTAAAGCCTTAAAAAGATTGGACCTGATGATGATTTTACAGGCGCAACTGTCTTACGAGTTGCAAGCCGAAATTAACCAACAGGCGCCTGATTATTACCAGACCCCTTCTGGTAAAAAGGTCAAAATACGTTATGCCGTTGGCCAAAATCCAACGGTATCGGTGCAACTGCAAGAGCTGTTTGGCGAACTGGCCTCTCCTAAATTGGCTTGGAACACTGTGCCGTTAACCTTTGAATTGTTGTCTCCGGCACGACGGCCAATTCAAGTTACCGCCGATCTTGCTAATTTTTGGCAGAGTTCGTATTTTGAAATTGCCAAAGAGATGCGAGGCCGTTACCCTAAGCACCGTTGGCCGGAACAACCGCTTAAAGAGAAAGCAGGGCGTTCGATAAAATCAAAGAAAGTTATTTAAAGTAACCTAGAATTTTGATTGTTTGGACGTTATTCATAATGAGACAGGCCTGTTTGAATTAGACAAGCTGACTGTAGAAGCTATTTAGGAAACCAGTGTGAAAAAGAAAAGCGGATTTTTATTGATATTGGCGTGGTTAGCAGGCCTGCTGGGCTTAGCATTAGGTATTTTAGTTGAGCCACTGTGGTTTGCCCGTTTTGGGAGTGTGATTGTCCTGTTATCTGTGATGAGCGAATATTCGCTGTTACATGGTGAGCTAAATGTGTTGTATCAGCGCTTAGAAAAAGTGGATGCGGATATGGGTATGCCAGACTTAAAACCTTCTAAATGGCATCGTAAAAAAGTCTGGATGTCGCACATTACGATTGTGGCCGGGACATTGATTTGGGGGTTTGGGGATCTGTTACTTTAGACTTTGTGATTCACTGCTCAAGTAGATACAAAAAAGGCGGTCTAGTGAAATGCTAGATCGCCTTTTTGTATTAATTGGGTTGTTAGAGTAAATGATTATTCCACCGTCAAGGTAAATGTCACGCTTTCATTTCCGCTATCTGGATTGGTTACTTTATAGGTGATGGCAAAATCCCCTGCACCAGCTTCACCATCATAAGTTGCGACTCCTGAATTTGCGTCAATGACTAGATCATCAGGTATTGGGTTGCCTTCAATGCTATAAATAGCCCCGTCGTAAACATTGGTTATAGTTGGTGCACTTAACTCATCTGATGTTGAAAAAATATTAACAGTAGCTGTTTGATCCGCCATTGAAATCGTCGGATCTGAGAGGTCGGTTGTGACTTCTAGATATGCTGACTGTTTAAATTCCCATGTCTCATCTAGCTCGTTATAAGCTTCACCTTCTGTAACAACATAGTAGGTTGTAGAGGAGGTAAGGCCTGTGAAATCACCATCTGCATTGGATGCGATTTGAGTTGTTAAGCCTGTATCACTATAAATGCTAACGGTTACATTTTGTACGCCGTCAGCATCTGAAAATGTTCCGATAGTCGTGTTAATGGTATTTTCTGTTTTAGTCTCTAAGGTTGCTTCTGTCATGACAGTTGCATTATCAACG
>JAYENR010000110.1:0-2414 GCA_034722175.1 Pseudomonadota bacterium
CAGCATGAGGACGTGGGCCAACTATCGACATGCTTCCGCCTAAAACATTTATAAACTGTGGCAACTCATCTAAAGAGGTTCTTCTTAAGAAACCACCAAATGGCGTAATACGAGCATCATTCTTTTTCGCCTGCTCAACCTTGCCACCATTATCCATAACGGTCATTGAACGAAACTTCCATACTGCAATCTCTCGCCCGTCACGGCCATACCGTTTTTGCTTAAAAAAGACTGGACCAGGTGACGTTAACTTAATTCCAATTGCTATAAACAGCATTGGTAACGCGATCAAAGCCATGATTAATGACCCAATGATAATATCTTCCGCTCTCTTGATGAAACTCCCCAAACCAGCAAAAGGTGTGTCATAAATACTGATCGCTGTAATACCCTGATAATCTAGCCAACGTGAATTCATTAAATTAAACGTGAACATATCTGGCACCAAATAAACTGAAACGGTACTGTCCGCCAACTCTTCTACAATTTTCTTGATTCTTTTCTCTGCCGCCAAAGAAAGGGCAATATAAACAATATCCAACTGCCCTTTTTTAGCCAAATGAATCATACTATCTATATCCCCAACGACCTTTAGCTTTTTGCCCGTTACTCTTCGGCCATTTTCAGCAAGCTGTCGATCATCAAAAAAGCCACAAAATAACATACCATTATAGCTATCCTGTTCGATAACCTTATGCATTCTAAAACCGATTTCTGTGGCGCCAACTACCGCTACCCTTCTGGTGTTATGCCCCTTAGAACGAAAATACCCCAAAGTTAACCTTGCCAGCATATGCCAGATAACAATAATCATGGGCGCCAAAAGATACCAAGTTAAAACATACATTTCTTGATACCAAAACGTTTTTAGCCACAAGATATCTAAAAACACGATCAGAACAATCGCAAACCCCCATGAAAGGAGAACCGCACCCGCTTCTTTGTAGAGATAAACCCCACGCCATGAACGATAAACATCTTGTGATTCAGCCATGAAGTTGTAAAACACAATGAAAAGTAACGGCATCCACATTAACTCAGGGTGAAGCTCAACGCCATTCACCTTAGCTAACACGGTAAAACTAAACAGAATAATTGCACTATCAATTAAACGTGCTATGGCATTGAGAGCTGAATCATGCCCTTTAATTTTACCTTGTCCCATTAACCTTTACCCTTTAGCGTTGATACTCAACCATACATAAAGCGATTAGTATAATTCCTAACCGATAAAACTTCATGCTGTTTTTCGCAATTTGCCTGTAACTTTACTCATTAACAGAAATCCAATCACAATCATCGGTAAAGACAAAACCTGTCCCATAGTTAACCAACCCCAAGCCAGATAGCCTAATTGTGCATCCGGCATACGATAAAACTCCACAATAAACCGGAAGACACCATACCCAACTAAAAACAGTCCCGCAATCGAACCAGGCCTTCTCGATTTACGAGCATAAATCGCCAAAATAATAAACAGCACCAAACCTTCCAACAGGGCTTCTAATAACTGGGTCGGGTATTTTTGTACAACCTGCTGTAACTGAGGATCGAATACAGCCATTCCAAATGGAGAATCCGTTACTTTGCCCCACAATTCGCCATTAATAAAATTCCCGATTCGTCCCGTTAATAAACCGATTGGCACCAGTGGCGCTACAAAATCGGCCACCTCAAACAGTGACTTATTAGTTTTACGAGCAAACAACCACATTGCAAGCGTGACACCGATCAAGCCACCATGAAAGGACATTCCCCCCTGCCAGACTTCAAGTACCGACAGTGGATTTTCGAGATAATACACCAAGTCATAGAACACGATATAGCCAATGCGACCACCTAAAATAACCCCCATCGCAATATAAAATAACATGTCAGAGACCATTTCAGCATGCCAGCCTTCACGAGTTCTAGCACGCCAAATACCGTAACCCCACCCCAACACAAACGCGATGAGATACATCAAGCCATACCAATGAATTTGAAAGAAGCCTAAATCCAGTGCAACTGGATCAATATTGGGATATTGCCACATACTATTTCCTACATAAGTTTTATGCAGGAATAATAACAGATGGCCGAGACTCAGAACAGAATACTAAGCAGCAGAGTCGTTAACTATAAAGATAGATAAACCAAGCAGGCCTGCTTGGTTCGAGAAAGACTAAAATTAAATTTTAAATTGATGCACCAGACGCTCTAACTTATCCGCCAAAGCTTGCATATTATGTCCGGCTAACTCGGTATTTTCAGCTCCTTTTACCGCTTGCTCTGTCACCTCATGAATTTGACCAATATTGATATTAATCTCTTGAGCCAATTCGCTTTGAATCCTGTGACTATATTGATGGATGATATCAATAAAATGAGTGAGCAGATGTTTAGTGCCGCACACTCACAAAGCGAATTGGCTC
>JAYENR010000111.1:0-2369 GCA_034722175.1 Pseudomonadota bacterium
TTCAATAGACAAAGCGATAATAATGGCAGTTAAGAACTTGGAAAGAAGACGGGATTCATTTTGTTTATCAGAATAAGCTTTAAAAAACACTTCTCGTTCCAATAAAGTTTTAGCAAGATCAAAAATCGCTAATCCCAAAGTTAAGGCAACAATCGGTTTAAAGACACTTTCTAAAGTATAGATGCTCGGAGTAACAAACTGGAGGAAGTAGTCGTAAAATGCATAACCGATCGACATCAATGAAAAGAAGATCAGTGACACTCCTATCCCTGAAATAGAAAATTTTAGAAACTTGATTAAACACAGGGTGACGTTCAACCAGACCAAATCGGCTCAGTAGATTGGTTAAGTTAAAATCAAAGAAATAGTAATGCTTATCCCATAAAACCATTACCGTGACACAGGCCTGATCGGTTGCCAAACTGACATAAGGTGCACTCACCGATGTCTGATCTTCTGAATGGGTCATTTTGGAGACTAAATAGTCGCGGTTTTTTCCGATGCCACTTGGATCTGACTTCTGTTTAGAGATATTGTTAGAAATTTGAATGTAGTTTGGATCAGTGATATAGACCAGTTCAAGGCTTGGCATTAAACCAAAAAAGCGTGTCACACGCTCTGCATCGGGCGTCATGAACTGCCCATTAATACGAATCGTTTCAATGAGAAAACGTTCGATATCTTCACGATTTTGGTTATATAAACGAATAAACTCTTGCATAAAGCCTCCTCCCAATAAGAAGCTTATAACAAACCAAGTTTACTAAATTAGATTAATTTCAACAAGTTAATATAAAGTAAAACGATAAAACACCTTACAAAAAGCTATAAAAGAACAATAAAGGTGCGAAATATCCTCTTATGGTGCCCATTAAATCTAGCTTTCTAGCATGGTAACTTGGTTACGACCATTGTCTTTCGATTTATAGAGTGCAACATCCGCTCTCTTAAGAACTGCATCAACCTCTTCATCCTGTAAATGCTCCACGACACCCAAACTAATGGTTAACGACTTAATCCTTGTAAATTGGTATTCTGCCACTTCTACTCGTAGACGTTCGGCTATTTGGCACGCGACATCAAGACTGGTGCAAGGTAATAAAATAATAAACTCTTCCCCACCTAAACGACAGAAAGCATCTACATCTCTTAACGTTTTAGCAACCAATCTGGTTAATTCAATTAATACACTGTCCCCCACATCATGTCCAAACTTGTCATTCACCTCTTTAAAGAAATCAATATCAAACGTGATCAAGGAGAAATGACTGCGGTAGCGGTCTGACCGTTTGATTTCAGAATCGATAACTTTCATAAACGCATAACGATTCTGAATCCCAGTTAAACTATCCGTTGTTGCTAAAAGCTCTAACTGACTATTCGCCAACTCCAGTTCACTGGTACGTTTCCGCACTTTCTCCTCTAACGAAACATTCAACACGTTAAGTTCTCTATTTTTCTGTGCAACCTGCTCTTGAAACCGTGCCAACATTCGATGTACCGTTACTGACAAGAACAATGAAATTAAAATTGCAACCAACACACTCAAGACACTGACATTTTTCATATTGTAGATACGCTGTTCATGCTGCTCAACCAATGATGTTTTGGTTTGATCAAGCTCTAAACGTAGATCAGCATCATAAAATACACTTCCAATAATCCAGTCTGAATCTTTTACACCTTTTACATAAACATGTTTAGCTTCATTTGGTCTTGAAATCTCATTCAGCCACTCATATTTAAACGCACTTTCACCCTCTTCTAAGGATTCAACAGGCCTGGTCAAAGATAAGTTTTGCCCCACTTTATTGGGATAAGCAGCACTGAGTAGCAAGTCGCCATTGCCTCGGAAGATAAACAAAGAGTCTTCACCCGCTTGGTCAATTTTAGAGATTGCCTGCAACAGTTGTTCGTCGGTCACTTTATTTGCAGTGTCTAAATATTCTGAAGAGCCCAAATACCAATTATAGAAACCAAAATTTTTGACATATGCTAACTGCTCATACTGCTTACCAGGCTCTCCTCCTGGCTTAGTAAAGGTATCCCAAAGAAAGCCCTCTTCTTGAGTCTGGACAAGTTCAATCTCCTCTTTAATGACTTCACGGCCTGTGGCATCTTTAAAATCAATAATAGAGGTGCCTTCAAGATGACGGAGATATTCTGGTGCTAATTGAAACACACCATCATAATCCAAAATCCAAATAAAGCTCTCACCACCATTCCAAACCAAAGGTCTTAATGCTGACAAAATCATTTGTTGGACTTCTTCTTCGGAATGGCTAGCAGAAAAACGATCATGCAGGCTATGCGATATCTTGCATGCATCCTCAACTCGGCTCTTAATACGATCATGTAAACGCTGGTTA
>JAYENR010000112.1:0-13921 GCA_034722175.1 Pseudomonadota bacterium
GATCAAACTGCATATCATCGCGCTCAATATGATAGTGCTTTTTAATTAACCGCTTGCCCTTCTCCTTTCCGTAAGAGATACGCCGACACTCACCAAACCAATCAATATTAGCTTGTAATTTATTCACCCCGGCACTCTCAAGCACCAACCAGGCCTGTTCAAAAAAATCTAACGCATCTTGAGAAACGGATTTATTCAATTGATACAGTTGCGCAATGGCCTGATTAAGCAAACGAGTTTGATAATGGAAATAGTAGGCAATTAATAATAGAACCAGACCTAATAGAACAAGAAAAAGGGAGATTTCGCCGGGCAATGAGTTTAAGAAGTCCATAGTTAAACTGAGTCAGAAAGTATTCTGACTTAATCCCGTTGAATGTGATATTTTTTGATTAGGTAGTAGACGTTTTCACGCTTAATCCCCAAACGACGAGCAGATTCATGGACATTAAAATCGGTATCCGCCAAAACTTGTTTGAGCAACTTCTCTTCTGCCTGGTTACGAATCGACTTGACCCCCTCTCCCACCAAAGCCTCAATCTCTACTTTTTGTAGCCCCTCTTGTTCTTTGAGCTTTAAAGCTTGCTCGAAGAACAAAATAGCCCGATTAATCGCTTGCAATAAAGCGTCTTGAGAGATCGGTTTTTCTAAAAAATCAAAGGCGCCGTGTTTCAGTGCCAAATAGGAGGTGGCCTGTGCATCTTGTCCAGTTAAAACAACGGTTTTAATTTGTGGTTGATTATTTTTCAGCCACTCTAAAACGGCAATGCCCTCTTCAGAAGTATGTTCATTTGGCGGCATTCCCATATCCAAAACCACGACTCTTGGCTGTGATGACTTCAAAGTAGCAAGAGCAACCTCTCTAGAATCGGCTTCCAAAACCTGCAGGCCACTGCCTTCGATAATAAAGGCGACCATGCCTCTTAGCGCTGGGTCATCGTCAACTACTAATACGGTGTGCGTTTGATTCAAGTTTTAGTTTCCATCGTATATTTAGTGCAGATACATGTATTAAATAATCGCTTCAATCGTGTTATCACTGTAACGAATATATTCCATACCTGTCACATGATCCAGTTGAGTGACATCAAAATCGGCTTTAAGCACATCCACTTCCAACACATCATTACCTGCTCCACCATCAATTGACGCTGTGGAGATGATCGTACCTTTAATAATTAAAGTATCATTTTCATTACCTAAGACCACTTCACCCGCAATATCACCGACCACCGTGACTTCATCATCCCCCTGCCCTGCGTCAAGCAGGCCACCGGCTTGAATACCGCCTACGATGTAGGCCTCATCTTCGCCTTTATTGAGATCAACCTCACCATAGATATAACCACCAACATAGATATAGTCGTTACCATCGCCCATATCGGCTTTGGCACCTGAAGTCACATCCACTTCAACATGAACCTTATCATCCCCTCCAGCCATACCAAATGCAGAAATATCCAAATTCCCACCATTACCATCGTCATCGGTATCAATATAAATGGAGTCATCTCCCTGGGTACTGATATTGGTCACATTGGCATTTGAAACATCATCTCTAACAATAATGTCATAACCGGTATAAGCCGAATCTACATTCAATGTTATGTTATTTAACAAATCTAAAACTTGCTGTTTAATTTCATAACCCGATATCGTCACCATTTGATCGTCGTGCGTGCCATCTTGAAAATAGCCTTTCCACAGTAATAGATCTGCATTACAATTTTCTTCTTCTTTAGAACCTCTATCCCCACTGTTACACCCACTAATATTGGTGGTTGAGCCATTTTCATTAAAGGCCACAATCACGGCAGGAATCGAACTGACCTCAATATCACTTGCTGTGGTTGCACTGCATGTGGTGGTGTCTTTTTTGCATACAGTATAACTTTCTGCCACCGTACTAATATTACTGGTTGGCGGGGTTAGCAAGTTAAACAGGGGTGGACCTTGGTTAGTAATAGAATCTCGGAAACCAAAATAACTGGCAGAGTTGGTGGAATCGGCAATATTTGTCGCACTAGTCACATCAGTATTCACGCCGTATCCAAATACATTGTTAAATTCATCTCTGGTCACCGCTACCCCAAGGCCAATATCATCATATGGCACGGTTCCCTTATTAGCCGTACATTGAAAATCTCCCTCTCTATCTTCTTTACCATCAAGAACACCGTTTTCATCAGGAACATCTGGGCATGGCATATGGCGATTCACCAAGACATAATCCAACATCGCCCGCTTTGTCACCTCTAAATTGCCTTTAGTGTGCGATTGATTCGCATTGTCGATATAAGCACCAAACGTACTAAAACCTGCCCCAACCACTAAACTGACAATGGCTAACACCAGCATAATTTCAATCAGTGTAAAACCAGCCTGTTTCACTATCTGCTTCATCTGAAACTCCCTGAGCCAATAATGGCTACTTTTGCCTGACTAACGGTCACCCAAGTCATAAAATCTTGGTTTTCACCGGTTTTAATATTTACAAAGTTGCGATCATCATTGCAATTTTCAAATTCACTCGCTGTTCCACCAACGCAGCTTTTGTCGTTAACTGCAGAACCATTAGCTCCCCAAGATAACACCACAGCGACCACACCTTCATCAATTTTAGTACCTGCTTCGTCGGTGATTTGAATATTTAAACTACCCGAAACAGAGCCAAAAGGTGGCGTGGCTAGGTGAAAAAACGGGGCAGAAGTTGTTCCCGTAGCGGGTCTAGGATCAATAGTTGTAGTAGGAATAGTACAAAGTGAAGTACAAGCATCATCACAATTATTGAGAGCCGCTGCACAATAATACACATTGGTATCAGGGCACATCGCAAGATTGACTTTACTTCTCGATCCTGATTTCCCCAAAACACTGGCAGGCTCACAAATATCATTTATACGAGCCCCATCCACTGCACGTTGATGAACTCGATAATAATAGGCATTGCCCCATGCATCCTTATCTTTTACCCCTAAATCATTGAAAGGCAATCCACCTTCACGATCACTACAAACTGAAATCCCGCTAGAATCCATTCTATTTTCTAAGCCATCGCCATCCGTATCAGGGCACGGAACATAACTATTCACCGCTAAAAAAGTATTCAAAGCCTTACCAATTTGATTAATATTGCGTTGTTCCTCTAATTTATGATCGGTATTAAAGACCGTTTTATAAACCGTCACGATACTGGTTGATAAACCCGCTATGATCAGCAGAACAATCGCCACCTCCACAAGGGTAAAACCTTTCACAAATCTTAAGGACATACCACACCCCACGTTCGCCAATTGCTACCACCAGGGTTACTTGTTAAGTCATAATCGTTATACCAGTGCTTGATTGGAGAAGGATTATCAATATCTGTATAATCTACAACTATCCCTTCAATGCGTTTTTTCTCTGGGCAAACTCTATGAGCCATAAGCGATAACCACTCGTTATACGTAATGCCAACCACTTTATCTGTTGCATCAGAATCTTTTAGGCTCGTTCCTGATGAACTAAAGTGATAATTCCCATCTTTATTTTCGGTATCGAGTCCATCAGAACCCGGATCAATAATAAGCGCAATATAACCCGTGACCCCGTCTAAAGTTAACACGGGATCATTACTAATATCATTATCCTCAATATCAAATTGGGTAGGCGTTAAAGGCGCGAAACGTTTTAAATTATCATTCACATAGTTTGGATTTTGATTACTAAATCGTTCATCTAAAAAATAATAGAATTTACCCGCTTCACCAAAATAGAAATCACGTGTAGTGATGGCACTAGGTACAAACCCAAGACAAGTTGTTGATCCGTTACAAGTCCCTAAAGACTCATTTCTATCTGGATTTGGGACATAACCAGTTGAAGTATCATCATCCGTCGTAACCGTAGAGTCAAAACCCTCATCAAATGGATTACCGCAACTACTTTCAGCAGCATTTAAGGAACCATCACCATTTAAATCTGGACAAGGAAAATATCCCGGGGAAGGAATTTGAGTGGAATCTTGCATCACTCCGACCGTATCTGTTTTATAGATCTCTGGTTGCAATACTGCAAATTGTAGTAACTTGGTCTTAACTGCTTCCAGCTCATCCATATTCTCTTCAAGTTGCTCATTCTTAAATACAGAAAACAGGTATTCGTGTTGTGTTGAGAGCCATAATGAAGCGATCACCACAAGTACAACCGCAGTCAGCAACAGGGCAAAACCCTTTTGAACATGAACTTTTACAGATAAAGATTGCATCTCTACTTAATAACCATTTAATCAGTAAGAATTTCAGTATAAAACAATAAAGGGATAAAGCCAAAATACACTTCAATGAATCAAATAACGCTAAAGCTAAGTAACAAATTAATATAAGTATATTTGTCAGTTAATTATAGTCTCTACTATTAATTGACCACATCGCAAATAAAAGCAGTTATTTAAAACAAAAAAAACCCCGTCTAAAATAGACAGGGCTTTCATTCAAAGTTTAATCAAACTGTCTTACGACAGCGTTTGATTAGAACTTATGGATCAGACCAACAGAAGCAGATGTAAAGTCATCTTCACCATCAGCGTTTGCCATATCTTCAGAACTTACGTACTCAACATATGCAGTCGTTTTCTTGCCTAGTTTGTAATCAAGACCTACAGCATAACCAGTTCCATCATCCATTGAAGATGTTTCATAGTCAGTTGAGAAGTACTTAGCTTTAGGCATGAATTTACCCATAGCATATGCAACACCAACTTGAACGTTAGTTCCTTCGTCGCTGTTATCTACATCAGCGTCAAAGTTCTGATAAGTTCCGTTTACAATCAAACCACCAGTTGTGTACTGAGCACCAAAACGTGTGTGAGTCCACTCTTGATCAAAACCATTTACTTCAACTGCTTCAGTAATTACTTCATCAGCACTATCCATAGCTGCAGCTAGGTATAGACCTTTTTTAGTTGAACCATATGTTAGAGCTACAGAGTACGCGTTAGCGATTTCTGCATCTTCACCTACATCAGCACCGGCTGCTGCAGCGATTAATTTAACACCTGAGAAAGATGGAGAAACGTAAGCTACAACGTTGTCTAAACGTAACTCACCAGATTTACCACCAAGACCTAGACCACCAGTAACTTGTTTTTTACCCATATCAGTGAAAGTATTATCACCGAAAAGGTCTTTAACCTGAGACATTTTGAATGGAGAATCGTGACGACCCATTAGAACCGTACCAAAACCACCCGCTAAACCAACATAAGCGTTACGACCAGACAGACCACCGAAAGAATCACCTACATCCGCACCAAATTCCATTTTGTAAACAGCCTTAAGACCGTTACCTAGGTCTTCAGAACCTTTAATACCAATACGTGAATCACGGTCTTCAGTAGTAGTACCGTTATCTTCTGAATCTTCGATAGCAACGTTGATTTTTCCGTAAACAGTTGGCGCGTCAGCGAATGCAACTGGAGCAGCGATAGCAGAAGCGATTGCTAGAGCGATAATATTCTTTTTCATGTTATGAAATCCTTAAAAGTTAGTTATATCTGCCCACCTGTGCGGGCTTGTTGATGACTATATGGGATTCACTAATGCGGTGCAACTTATTTTTTGCAAAAAAACCACAATAATTCCTAGTGTTGTTTTTTTGCAACACCTTTCGTAAAAGGAATTTGATACAAATCAAGTTATCAAAGAATTAGCTTCTTTAGCTAATCAGATGCTTAAAGTAACATTCCTAAAACGACAAAACCCGCACAAGGCGGGTTTAGTCTAAAGCTAATGACATTAATTTAGTTAAGAACAATCAAAAAAAGGTTTTTAACACTAAAGCAGCGACACCACTTAATACCAAGCCTGTCATCCACTTTACAACCAGTAACTCTTTTTCAATTTTTTGCACGTCATTCTTGCTTGCAAGTTGACTCTCAAGTGCCTCTTTAATGGCATTCGAAAGAGCTTCTGCCTCAGCCTCTGCGTGCGCCTCAGGAATCCCCGCTTCTTTTAAACGTTTAACAAATCGATAAGTATCAAATGTAATGGTCGACATACGACTACCTCAAACTTCATTTATAAAAATTATACCTGATTTATAAATAAAGCATATAAATGAAAAAACCCGCACAAGGCGGGTTTTGAAACAAAGCGATAATAAAGTTATTAACGTTTTGAGAACTGCGGACGACGACGTGCTTTACGTAGACCGACTTTCTTACGCTCAACCTGACGAGCATCACGAGTCAATAGACCACGTGCACGCAGTGCAGAACGGTTACCTTCTTCGTATGCTACTAGCGCACGAGAGATACCGTGACGTACCGCACCCGCTTGACCAGTAGTTCCACCACCTGAACAAGTGATGTATGCGTCAAACTTCTCTAGGTTGTCTGTCGCTTCTAAAGGTTGGTTAATCACCATTAAGTCTGTTTCACGAGCAAAGTACTCAGTGATATCACGACCATTAACAGTCATTTTCCCAGAACCCGCTTTTAAGAATACGCGAGCGACTGAGCTTTTACGACGACCTGTTCCGTAGTATTGTTCTGTTGCCATAATAATAATCCTCTACAACTCAAGTGCTTTAGGTTGTTGTGCAGTATGAGGGTGATCTGTACCCGCATACACTTTTAGTTTTTTAAACATTGCACGCCCTAGAGGACCTCTTGGCAACATTCCTTTTACTGCGAACTCAACTGGACGCTCAGGTGCTTTAGCAATTAACTTCTCGAAGTTAGTTGACTTAAGACTACCGATATATCCAGTGTGGTGGTGGTACATTTTGTCTGTACGTTTGTTACCAGTTACAGCAATTTTATCTGCGTTGATAACAACAATGTAGTCACCACAATCAGCGTGTGGAGTGTATTCTGGCTTGTGCTTACCACGTAAACGTGAAGCGATTTCTGCCGCCATACGACCTAAAGTTTTACCTTCAGCGTCTACAATATACCAGTCGCGTTTGATTTCAGCTGGTTTTGCAACAAATGTTTTCATAATTTGTTCCTAATATAATAAATAATCCAATTCCAAAAGACCTATAAATTCAAAGACTTAAAAAATAATTAAATCTATAAATCCACTTACTGTTTTAACGGGCAATAAGGGGGAAGGACTAAAGAGGGGCGAATTATACTCGGTTAGAGTCGAGTTATCAATCACTTAAACAAAATTAAGTTTCAATTATGGATAGAGTTTGCGTATTAGTAAATCGTGATTCACCACGAAGACACGAAGGCACGAAGTTTTTTTAAGTAAAAGAGCAGTAACAAAGGCTCATCGAACTTTAAAAGTAAGCAGGCCAGCTGAATTTTGTATCTATTTTTTACCACAAAGTCATCAAGACGCGAAGATTGATTGTCAAATATATTTTTTAGACGTTTAAAACCAAACAGGCCTGGTTGAAACTAAATCCAACCAGGCCTGTTCAACTTTAGATTTTAGATAATTTACAACTTTTATCTTCGTGTCTTCGTGTCTTCGTGTCTTCGTGTCTTCGTGTCTTCGTGGTTAACTCTATTACTAAACATTAAATCTAAAGTGCATAACATCGCCATCTTGAACGATGTAGTCTTTCCCTTCTAAACGTTGTTTACCAGCCGCTTTTGCACCCGCGTCACCATTACAGGCTACATAATCGTCATAAGCAGTCACTTCAGCACGGATAAACCCTTTTTCAAAGTCAGTATGAATCACACCCGCTGCCTGTGGAGCAGTCGCCCCTTTCTTCACTGTCCAGGCACGCACCTCTTTTACACCTGCGGTAAAGTAAGTCTGCAGACCTAACAATTCATAACCGGCACGAATCACACGGTTAAGACCTGGCTCATCCTGTCCCATCTCTTCCAAGAAGTCCGCTTTATCTTCTTCATCCAGTTGAGCGATCTCTTCTTCTAATGAAGCACAAATGGCCACCACAACCGCACCTTGTTGATCAGCCAGCTCACGAACCGAATCCAAAAGTGGATTATTTTCAAAACCATCTTCATTGACATTAGCAATGTACATCATTGGCTTAACAGTTAATAAATGTAGATCACTCAACTCTTTTAATTCATCTTCAGACAGATCAATTAAACGAACTAATTTACCCTCTTCCAACTCTACTAATACTTTTTTCAACAACTCTAATCTTGCCGTAGCCGTCTTATCACCACTTTTAGCAATACGGATGACTTTTTGAATCGCTTTTTCAATTGATTCCATATCCGCAAAGATCAGTTCCATATTGATGATTTCGATATCAGAAATTGGATCAACTTTGCCTGCAACGTGAACAATGTCATCATTTTCAAAACAACGTACCACTTGAACAATCGCATCGGTTTCACGGATATTGGCTAAGAACTTATTACCCAGACCTTCACCTTTAGACGCCCCTTCAACCAAACCAGCAATATCCATAAAATCGACCGTGGCCGCTAAAGTACGCTCAGGATTTACAATAGCTGCCAAAGCATCTTCACGTGCGTCCGGAACAGGTACGACACCGACATTAGGCTCAATCGTACAGAACGGGTAGTTTGCAGACTCAATTCCTGCATTTGTTAAAGCATTAAACAGTGTCGATTTTCCAACATTGGGTAGCCCAACAATTCCGCATTTAATGGCCATTCTGTTTCTCCTGAATGAATAGTGGTATTACAAGACTGTTTATAAAAACGAATGATTTCTGAACAGGCCTGTTTAGAATTATTTTGTATGCAACAGATGCATTGCTTTTTGTAGATCGCCTGAAGCCAATTCAGGCACGACCTTACTGGCATTGTAAATTGCATCATCAATAAGTTGACGATCTGGTTTAGACGGTGCTTTTAACACATAGTCCACGACCATATCTCTATGACCTGGATGGCCTATACCCAAACGCAGACGAGCAAAAGTCTTACCCATCACTGCAATGGTATCTCTTAAGCCATTATGACCACCATGACCACCGCCCACTTTTAACTTAGCCACTCCCGCTTCTAAATCAAGTTCGTCATGAACAACTAGAATAGATTCTACTGGGATTTTATAAAAATTGGCTAAGGCTTGAATAGACTGACCACTGCGGTTCATAAAGGTCGCTGGCTTTAACAGCCAAAAATCGAGTCCATTAGATTGGACACGCGCTGCCTGACCTAGAAATTTGGTCTCTGGACGAAATACTACACCATACTGTCTAGCTACTTCGTCCACAAACCAAAAACCGGCGTTATGTCGAGTCTGATCATACTTATCGCCTGGATTACCCAGACCAACAATGAGTTGAACAGATGACATAAACGCCGGCTCTTAGTTACTTAATCTATTATTGAAAAATCAATAACAGATTAACCTGCACGCTTAGCTTTACCGATTGTGACAACCGCTTGGTCATAATCAGTATTACCGTGAGTAAGAGCTGTAATAACAACACCCTCTGGTAATTTAAGCTCAGATAAACGCATGCTTGTACCCGCTTCCATTTCAGAAACATCAACCGTCAATGCAGTTGGAAGGTTTTTAGCTAGACAACGGATTTCAACCGTTGACTGAAGCATCGTCATCATTCCACCCGCTTTAACACCAGGAGATGTTGACTTACCTTCAAAAGTAAATGGTACTTTCTTAGTAATGAAAACAGTATCGTTTACACGCTGTAAATCGATGTGTGAAACGGCACCCGTTGCTGGGTGACGCTGCATATCTTTAACGATACACTGCTCAGACTCACCGCCTTGAACATCAATCGTTAACACAGAGTTAAACATATTAACGTCTTCAAAACCGTGACGAATTAACTTATCTGTAAAAGAGATCGATACTGCATCTTTTCCTGCACCATAGATGATTGCTGGTACTTTACCCGCATGACGAAGGCGGCGGCTCGCACCTTTCCCTTCTTCAGTACGGATTTCTGCTGTCCATGTTTGGCTCATTGTTTTTACTCCAAATAGTAACCGCTTCCACTCACTGTTCTCAGGAGCTTTCTTCTAGAAACGATCTAATTAAACGGCTTACGTTCGCGACCAAACGCAAGTGAAGCGGGCATTATACTCAAAAGCGAAGGATTTACCACTGTTTTTTAGTTAATTTCCACCTAATTTTCAACAACTTCACTCTATTTCCAGATACAAAAAAGGCGCCCTAAAGGCGCCTTTCAAACCAATCATTTACGATCAGTGCTTCATCAATGCGGTCACAGACTCTTCGGTATTCACACGACGAATCGTTTCACCCAGCATACTTGCAATTGATACTCGTCTAATTTTTGCACATGCCAACGCTTCAGCACTCTCAGGAATCGAATCAGTCACGACCAACTCTTTTAACACAGAGTTTTGAATATTCTCTACTGCAGGACCAGATAAAACCGCATGGACAACATAAGCGGAAACACTGCTTGCACCACGCTCCATTAAAGCATTTGCCGCTTTACATAAGGTTCCTGCTGTATCAACCATATCATCAACAATGATGCAGTCCTTACCTTTAATGTCACCAATAATATTCATCACCTGAGCCACATTGGCTTTTGGACGACGTTTATCAATGATTGCCATTTCAGCGTTAATTGACTTCGCTACCGCACGAGCACGAACCACACCACCCATATCGGGAGAAACGACAGTCACATTATCCAAGTTATAGTTCTTGTGCATATCCTCAACCAATAGAGGTGAACCGTAGATATTATCTACAGGGATATCAAAGAAACCTTGAATCTGATCCGAGTGCAAATCAACCGTGACTACACGATCCGCACCCGCGGCGGTAATCATATCGGCTGCTAAACGAGCGGTAATCGGTACACGTGCTGAATACGGACGACGATCTTGACGAGCAAAACCATAATAAGGGATAACCGCTGTAATTCGTGCTGCTGATGCACGCTTTAGCGCATCAATCATCACCAGCATTTCCATTAAGTTAACGGCGGGTTCAGGCGTACAAGTCGGTTGAAGAACATAGACATCTTGACCACGAACAGACTCTTTAATCTCAACCATGATTTCGCCATCGCTAAAACGACCTACATCGGCTTTACCAAGTGGGATATCTAAATAATTGGAGATGTTTTCTGCAAGACTGACATTTGCGTTTCCCGCAAAAATCATGACATTTCTATTAGCCATTTAAGGCACTCCTGTTCAAAGGACAAAATGATTTGGGGAATTCGGATAGGATATTGGCAGGGCTGGCAGGATTCGAACCTGCGGTACACTGGATCAAAACCAGATGCCTTACCGCTTGGCTACAGCCCTTTAATATCGTTGTCGTTAAGACAGGTGCGTATTATCCATTTATTTTCCCTAACTTCAAGTAAAAAACAGAAAAAAACTAATCTTTCTTCTCTTTACCCAAACTGTTTTTAACGAGACCATCTTATTTGATTGGTACCCCAGATTGCAAATTTTCAATAAGCATTTGATATCGTTTATTTTTTGAAAAGCTAGCTAGATTCTTTTGCCATAGCGCTTTCGCTTGCTGTGTTTTACCCAACTGCCACAAGGTTGCCACTAAATGTATAACAACCTCTTCATCCAGCTTAATCGCCAACGCTTGACGTAAATAATTTTCGGCTTTTGCATAGTCCTGTAACTGATAGTTCAACCAACCAACACTATCCAAAACATAATAACTGCCTGGGTCTAATTCTAAAGCCTTCTCCAAAAGCTTTGTCGCTTCCTCTAACCTCTCACCTTGCTCAACATAAAAATAACCCAAGGCATTAAGTGCATCTACTGAATCAGGCTGCAGCTCTAAAACCTTATATAAGTTTCTTTCGTACCCGTCATAACGCTGAAGATCATAAAAAAGTACCGCCTGCGCTAATAACATCTGTTGGTTATTCGGTGCAATGTTTAGAGCTTGCTCATACATCTCGATGGATTGTGCTAAATCTTGATTAGCACGATAAAAAATTGCTTTAGCCCTTAATAGCTTTACCTGACTCTTTTTATCCGTCACCTCTATCGCATCCAATACCGCAATCGCCGCCTCTGCCCCCTTTATTGGAAAGGTAATTTCAGCGATATGTAATTGAGCATCTACTCGATAAGGATCGGCTTTAACCTTCTCAAAATACTCAATCGCAGACTGCATTTGATCTTGCTCTTGGCTTAACACCCCCAGATAATAAAATCCGACAGAGGCATAGGCCTTTTGTTCAGAGATCTGTTTTAAATTTGCGGTGGCTTCAGGAAATTTTTCCAACTCTATTTGCAATAAGGCCAGTGACAAACGTGAAGTACTTGCCTCGGGGTTGGCTTGCAGAATAACTTGATAGCGTTTTTCAGCCTCAGACAGAAGCTCGGCTTTAACCTCTAAACGAGCTACTCGCTCTTGAACCAACCAGTCTTCTTGATTATTCTCTAAATAACGGTTTAAAACTTTTAAGCCAATTTTAGGGTCGGTAAACTGCAAATAGACCTTAGACAACAGATGATAAACCTGTTTAGTCGCTTTTTGCTGTACCTGTTTGTCTGGCTCTGCCGTTTCTAATTTCAATAACGCTTTATTCAAAACTTGTTCGGCTAACACATACTGCTGGTAGTGCGAAGCTAGCACGCCATAACTGTAATAGGACTGCCATAACTCACTATACTGACTGACTACTTTTTCAAAAAAGGGTAAAGCAACGTCTGCTTTTGCTGATCTTGCTATACGCTGCGCTGCTGACAACACTTCATTATCTGGGCTCACCTCTGACAATGCTCGATATTTATCCCACTGCTCAATGGCAAGATCAAGCTTACCTTGACGTAGCGACATCAAATACGCCGCACGCCATGGAGTCGGTTTCTCAGGCTCGACCTCTAACCACAACTGCGTTGCTTTTAAAATATCCGCTTCTTGATAAGTGGTCATCGACAGGTGAAAAGCGCGTTCAACCAGGCCTGCATCACGTGTTTGTTCGGCTAACGGATACAACAGCTCAAACGCTTTAGCTGGCAAACCTTTTTCAACCAATAACTCTGCAGTCAAAATTTGTGCAATCACGGATGCCGTCATTCCAGATGACGTCACACGCTGTTCAGAAGCATCAACCTGGGTGGCTATCTGTGGTTGAACTGAATCCAGATATTGGTCAGTTGTATTTTCAGATAAAGAGGTACACCCTGTGGTTAGCAATAGACTTAAAACAGCCGCGCCTCCAACCCCAAATTTTAATTGTTTGGTTTGCTTACTCTTTTTTCCAATCATCGTTTTTATCTGCATATCCAATTTTATTCCAGTCAGCACACAGTCTTATTAAGATTGTGTGCCCTTATCCAGCTTTGAATTAAATAGGCTAAAACCTTATTAAAACTTGCAATTAAACCCATAATTTAGCAGAATTACGCCTCTTTATTTGTAATCCTGTTTACAGGTTTTTTTGGTACGGTATAGCACTCTTTTATGAAGTTACTGACACTCGGCGTTAATCACGAGACCGCACCGGTCAATATCCGTGAAACCGTTTCATTCTCATCAGAACAAGCACTGAGTGCGATATCTGAACTGAAAGAACAGCAGCTTGTGTCTGAGTGTATCATTTTATCGACCTGTAACCGTACTGAAATTTACTGTGCGTTAAAACAACAAGCAAGTGAACAATCGATCTTTGATTGGCTTCATAGCTTCTTTGCACAGCCAGAACAATCCTTGTTACCTTACCTATATCACTACCAATCCATTGATGCGGTCAAACACATCATGCGTGTTGCCAGTGGTTTAAATTCGTTGGTATTGGGTGAGCCGCAAATCTTTGGTCAAATCAAGGACGCTTATAATCTGGCACACAAAGCGGACAGTATCCACCACACCCTAGAGAATCTGTTTCAACACATCTTTAAAACGGTAAAACAGGTACGTACTGATACAGCCATTGGCTCTAGCCCAGTTTCTGTCGCGTTTTCTGCGGTAACCCTATCTAAACAGTAGGGCGGTCTGTTCAGACAGATCACCAAAGAACTGTTTAGATAGGG
>JAYENR010000113.1:0-2341 GCA_034722175.1 Pseudomonadota bacterium
CTACTGGGTATTTGTTTTTATAAAACAAAGAGGCTACGGATTCTCTGGCACTTTTACGATCAAAACCAGACACATCACCCAAAACACGACGAGCCACCCAAACGCTTTTTAACAAACCTTGGGCATCTAAAACCAAATCGTATTTAGTCTGATTCACCTCTTCAAAAAAAGCTTTAATTTCTTTACGTGTGGCATTGGTAAACAAAGATTTACGCCATCGACGTAATTCAATGGGGTAGACCTTATCAACCACAGGATGCCATTTTGGAATCTCAGCAAAGCTTTTCTCTACTACCCAATCAATCGTTAAATCGGGAATTGCTTGCTGTGCATCTGATAACGCTGGAAAGGTGTGAAATACATCTCCCATAGACGACATTTTAATCAGCAATACTCGCATTTTATTGAAAGTCCAAAACCTTAGAGTTTTCAGATAACCAAGTTAAATATTTTTGTACCCCTTCTGCCACCGTATGAAACGGAGCATCGTAACCGACTGAACGCAATTTGCTGTTATCGGCTTGGGTAAAACTCTGGTAAGCACCTTTTAAATGCTCTGGAAAATCGACATATTCAATTTCACCTTTACCGTGAAATTCAATAACCGAATCCGCAATTTGTTTAAACGGTTCGGCCTGGCCACCACCCAGGTTGAAAATACCAGATTGTTGAGGATTTTCGGCAAACCACAAATTTACATTCACCACATCTTCAACAAAGACAAAGTCACGAGACTGCATACCCGCATCATAACCATCATAAGCTCCAAATAGTTTTAACTTTTCACCGGCTAAGATCTGGTTATGAAGTTTAAAAGCCACACTTGCCATATCGCCTTTATGCTGTTCACGCGGGCCATAGACATTAAAGTAACGGAAGCCCACTACCTGGCTTTGTGCGTGCGGCAGAATTTGACGCACATATTGATCAAACTGAAATTTCGAGTAACCGTAAACATTTAACGGCTTCTCATATTGACGCTCTTCAATAAAGTTAGGACCATCACCGTACACTGAAGCGGACGAGGCGTATAAAAAAGGAATGCGACGGTTCAAGCAGTACTCCAGTAGATCCTTGGAGTACTCATAGTTATTGTCCATCATGAACTTGCCGTCCCACTCCGTGGTAGACGAACAGGCCCCTTCGTGAAAAATCATCTCAATTTCCGGCAGGCCTTCTTCAGCAAAAATTCGGGTTTGAAAATCCGACTTATCCAGATAATCCGCAATATCACAATCTGCAATATTGACGAACTTCTTGCCGTCTTTCAGGTCATCAACCACCAAAATATCGGTACGACCCTGCTTATTCAGTGCCTTAACAATATTACTCCCAATAAAACCTGCGCCACCTGTGACTACGATCATAATGAACTTAACCTACTAACTTTGAAACTAAAAAGCCTACCCAAACAATGAAGGCTATAAAAAAAGATAAAAATACCGCTGCAGAACCTTGATCTTTAGCACGTCCAGAAAGCTTATGAAAATCCTCTCCGATTCGATCCACAACTGACTCAACAGCCGAATTTAATAATTCTACCACTAGAACAAACAATAATACGGCAAT
The DNA here is from genome assembly GCA_034722175.1 of Pseudomonadota bacterium. GTDB lineage: Bacteria > Pseudomonadota > Gammaproteobacteria > Thiomicrospirales > Thiomicrospiraceae > Thiomicrorhabdus. Next base: position 1,570 of record JAYENR010000113.1, read on the forward strand.
CAACACCGCGGTCTCAGCAAAGTCCTCTCCCAGCCAAAAAGCCACCGGGGCCAACAGTGCAAATAAAATAACCTCCTGTCGAAACGCCGCTTCATGTTTCCAGGTTGATCTAAAGCCTTTCCACGAATACCCTGCCGCATAAAAAATGCGTTTAACACCTACTTGCGGATTCTTCATTTCAAGCCTTCATCATAATTCTTGCGATAGACAACACGCTTGCCTGGCTGGTAGCCCGCTGAACACAAACTGTTATTAGCCTGATAGAGTGAACTTTCTACCCCGGCGGAACACAGCGCAAAATGAAAAAAGTCATCCAACATGGCCGGGTGTGTGCGGCTCTGCCTCATCCGCTGATCCTGCTCAGAAAAAGCGTTTTGGTAGTCAGCATTACGCCAAAAGATAAACGGAATCTCCAGCATATCCTTGGTTAAACCATCTGGACCATGGCCTTTAAAGTTACGGTTATCAAACACCTCTTCGCCGTGATCGGCAAAAAAGGTCAAGGCGGCAACTCCAGGTTGCTGAGCCAGCATATCCAGCATCTCTCCGACCACCGAATCGGTATAACGTACCGAATTGTCATAGTCATTAATATAAGTAACTGCACTTTGTGGCAGATCATCACTATAGGCCTGAATGCCTTCTGTTCCGCTAAAGACACGTTGATCTTCCGGGAAGCGGTTTTGATACTGGAGATGACTGCCCATCAGGTGTACAAAAATCACCTTGTGTTTATCCGGACTCTGTAGTGCTTTTTTAACAGGCTCATTCA
>JAYENR010000114.1:0-13765 GCA_034722175.1 Pseudomonadota bacterium
ATGATATATATCAGTAGGTTGAATTACCGTCGCGCCACTAGAAAAAAGTTCCAGCGCTCCCTCAGATAGGTACTTTCGAGTTACCAAAATATCTCCCACTTATAACTATTATTAGACATCCTAATGTAGTTACATTACGTATGTCAACTTATTATAAAAATGCCGTTTTCTATATTTATTTAGTATTTAAAATAACGTTAACTTGATGTTATTATTTACTTAAATATTTTTTTACACATTATTTAGAAGGCATAAAACATGGCTAATAAACCACGTTTTTTAGACTTGGTGCGCGAGCGCATCAGAGTTAAGCATTATTCTATACGAACTGAAGAGGCTTACGTAGGTTGGATTAAGAAATTTATTTTCTTTCATAATAGGCGCCACCCTGCTGAAATGGGTAAACTTGAAATGGAACAATTCTTAACCCATTTGGCGGTTGATAAAAATGTTGCGGCCTCTACTCAAAACCAAGCTTTAGCCGCTTTATTGTTTATGTATAAAGAGGTTTTGCAAGTTGAACCGCCTTGGGTTGAAAATGTTACCCGTGCAAAAAAGCCTGTTCGTTTGCCAGTGGTGTTAACGAAAAGTGAGGTTAAACATCTGTTTGAATATATCCCACTTGCTTATCAACTACACGTTAAATTGTTATATGGCTGTGGTTTACGATTAATGGAGCTGGTTCGGTTACGTGTTCAGGATATTGATTTTGGCTACAGCACCATCACAGTTCGTTCTGGCAAAGGCGATAAAGACCGTCGTGTCATGTTGCCTGCAAGCACCTTTACTCTATTAAAAGATCAGCTCAAAGAAACACAACGCATTCATACGATGGATTTAGAAAATGGTTATGGAGTGGTCTATCTGCCCAATGCATTGGCACGTAAATATCCAAATGCCAATAAAACCTTTGCTTGGCAATTTGTATTTCCCAGTAGAAATATTGTTACCGATCCACGTTCTGGCATTAAGCGCCGACACCACATGCACCACCAAAGCCTACAAAGAACCATCAAGCAGGCGGCTGAAAAGGCTCAAATTAATAAAAAAGTGACGCCTCACACCTTACGTCATAGCTTTGCAACGCATCTCTTAGAGTCAGGCTATGACATACGTACCATACAGGAGTTGTTAGGGCATAAAAATATTGAAACCACCATGATCTATGCACATGTGCTTAATCAAGGTGGCAGTGGTGTCATTAGTCCTTTAGAGGATTTATAGCTGCTGCACGCCTTCTTTATCCACTTCTAAAGCACGCTCTAAACTTATCAAACCGAAACGATTCCGCTCTTTCTTCTCTTACATAGTGACCTTAAAAAGCGTAAAGGTTTTTATATTGGTTTTACGCTATAATAGCCGCCATTAAATTTACTGCACTTTATTGCTAAGAGGAACTTAACTTATGCTACTTTCAGAATTAACCGCAATTTCTCCTGTAGACGGTCGTTACGGCGGGCGTTTGGACAATCTTAAAGAGATTTTCAGTGAATTCGGTTTGATTAAAAACCGCGTTAAAGTGGAAGTATTTTGGTTACGCATGTTGGCGAACCACCCTGGTTTTTCTGAAATTCCAAAATTAAGTTCTGATGCTGAGAACCACCTAATTAAATTAGTCGATGAATTCTCTTTGGAGATGGCTCAGCGAGTTAAAGAGATTGAACGCACCACTAACCACGATGTAAAAGCGGTTGAGTATTTAATTAAAGAACACTTTGCGGATAACGAAGAGTTGATGGCGGTGTCTGAGTTTGTACACTTTGCGTGTACTTCTGAAGACATCAATAACCTGGCCTATGCGTTAATGTTAAAAGATGCGCGTGCGGACGTAATTATTCCTGAAATGGATAAACTGATTGCTAAGACGGTAGAAATGGCTCAAGAGATGGCGGACATTCCAATGATGGCGCGTACTCACGGTCAGCCTGCTTCTCCAACGTCTGCCGGTAAAGAGTGGGCAAACGTGGCTTACCGTTTACAGCGTCAAGCTAAGCAGTTAATGAATGTTCAAATTATGGGTAAAATCAATGGTGCGACGGGTAACTACAACGCTCACCTTGCCTCTTACCCTGATGTTAACTGGTATGAGCTGTCTGAACAGTTTGTACAGAGTTTAGGTCTTCTTTGGAACCCGTACACAACACAAATTGAACCGCATGATTACATTGCAGAGTACTTCCACGCAATGCAGCGTTTTAATACGATCTTAATCGATTTTGATCGTGATATTTGGAGCTACATCTCAGTTGGTTTCTTCAAGCAAAAAACCGTTGCGGGTGAAATCGGTTCTTCTGCGATGCCACATAAAGTAAACCCAATTGATTTTGAAAACTCAGAAGGTAACTTAGGTATTGCTAACGCCATCTTTGACCACCTAGGCCAGAAGCTTCCAATTTCTCGTTGGCAGCGTGACTTAACAGATTCAACGGTTCTGCGTAACCTTGGTGTAGGTGTGGCACACACAATCATCTCTTTACAGGCGACGATGAAAGGTTTGGGTAAATTAGAAGTCAACGCACAAGCGATGGCGGACGATTTAGATTCAAACTGGGAAGTTCTAGCGGAAGCGATTCAAACAGTAATGCGTCGTCACGGATTTGAAAAGCCGTATGAGAAGTTAAAAGACCTGACGCGTGGTCAGCGTGTAAACAAAGAGATTATGCAGAACTTTGTAGACGGACTAGAGGGTCTTCCAGAAGATGCCAAACAGTACCTACGCGAATTAACGCCTGCAACCTACATTGGTAACGCAGCACGCCAAGCAGAGACGATTGAGTTAGCGATCACGATGCTTAAAAACCGCTAAGGTCGATAGTCATTGACCACGAAGGTACGAAGACACGAAGATTTTTTATAATTTAGTGCTTTGTGCCATCCCCAACTTCAAAGAACAGTCCACTAACCCTACTCATCTATTAACCCCCTTTTACAGCTTCGTGTCTTCGTGACTTCGTGGTTCATAATTCTCTAGAGACCCGCTTTATGATTCAATTTAACGATATTGATTTAAACACCTTTTTAAATGAATTTTGGCAGAAAAAACCCTTGGTCATTCGTGGTGCCCTGCCTGATTTTGAACCGCCCGTTTCTGCTGAGGAGCTAGGTGGTTTATCTTTGGAAGAGGAAGTTGAAAGCCGAATTGTGATTCAGAAATCTGAAAAAGAGTACCAGCTCTTAAAAGGCCCGTTTACCGAAGAGACGTATCAAGATCTACCAGAAGAGAATTGGACTTTGTTAATTCAAGGCATGGATCGTTTAGTGCCTGACGTGACAGATATTTTAAATGATTTTGATTTTCTACCCCGCTGGCGCATTGACGACATTATGGTGAGCTACGCCACCAAAGGTGGAAATGTCGGCCCACACTTTGATCATTACGATGTTTTTTTATTGCAAGCGGCAGGCAAACGTAACTGGAAATTAACCTCACAAGACTGTTCTGAAGACAACTACATTCAAGGGGTGGATCTACGCCTAATGGAAACTTTCACAGTTGAAGAGGACTACGTTTTTGAGCAAGGCGACATTCTCTATATTCCACCTAAATGGGGACATCATGGTGTGGCATTGGACGACGAGTGCATGACCTACTCCATTGGTTACCGCACGTATCGTGGGCAGGAGTTATGGGACAGCTTTGGTGACCACCTTTCTGAGATGGGTAGCTTTAAAGGCTTGTATCTTGATCCAACTTGGCCTGAAAACTTAAACCCGGGTGAGATTACCGATTCTGCCAGCGAACAAGCACAAAGCTTACTGAAAAGCGTATTAGAAGATAAAGCACTAATGAAAACGTGGTTTGGACGTTTTGCCACCCAACTTGATCAAGTCGCAGCACAACAGTTACCAGAACCTTTAACCGAAGAAGAAACCCCAGATATTGAAGACTTTATGGGGGCATTACAGGTTAAAGTTGGTTTAATTAAAGACCCGGTTTGCCGTTTTGCTTACGCCATAGTAGAGGGTAAAACGCTACTGTATATCAATGGTGCCATTTGGGAAACCTTTGGCGCAAGTGATGACTTTATAGCGAAACTGGCTAACCAATCGTTTTTGACCCAAGATGAACTACTATTGTGTGGAGACAATGAAGCCAATATCAAACTGCTGTTTGATTTGTGGAAACTGCAATACCTCACCTTTATTGACTAAACGCTTCATGCCAACAGGGGGAAGCAATGCTGCAAACTTCCCCCTTCTCATTTATGCCCTTTTTGGCTTAGCTTCCCAACACTTTTTTAGCATAACTGGCTCGATCCATCTCAACCACCTCGGCCGTGATCACCCACCTCTTATTCAAACTCTCAGCAATAGCATTAATTAACGCCTGAGTTAACTGCTGTTTTTGACTCTGTGTTTTGCCCGCATGAATACGACACATCACATGAATAAACCCTGAGCCTTCTAAACCGAGCTGATAGAACTCAACAGGATGCAATCGAACTTTAATATTTTCAGAGTTGAACAGGCCTGTCTGCTTGACAGAATCGAAGGCCACGCTTACTAACTGTTGTGGCAAGAGAGATTGCAATGAATCCTGACTGACTTCAATCACAATATGGGGCACGATTTTTCTCCTAAATAAAAAAACCAGTTAGGCAATCGACTAACTGGTTTATTCAGTTTTGATCACTAATAGCTTGGCCTACAAAGTATGAATACTAAAGCCTTTATCCGCTAATGAATCCGTCATTGCACTGCTGGTTAAGACCGCTTTCGAAGGCGTTTCCATTGTTAGATAACGTTGTGCAACCTCACGTAACTCATCCAGTGTCGTTGAGATCACGCCCTGACGATACGCCATACGCACGTCATGGGTTCTGCCGTATAGCGTTTGATAGAAAGACTTTTTCGCCTCTCCCGCTGGTGAACCTGGCTTATCCATCGAACTGATGACATTTAAGATCGCTTCATCCACTTTGGCTTGAGTGGCTTCGTCGCCCATTAACCAATCTTTAGCACGAGTAAAGTCTTCAAAGGTTTCCATTAAACGTGGATCACGATACGAATAGAAAACAAAGGCCGCCGCTTCTGGATTAAAGCTGGCACCACCACCGTAAGCCCCACCCTTTTCACGGATGGTTGAGTGTAAGAAACCATTTCTTAGGCACGCACCTAATACCGCTAGCTTAGGCGCATCAGGGTGATCTGAATGCACGGCAGGATAAGCACTGGCACAGAAGTTCACTTGAGTGCTGGTGACCCAGGCCTGCTTAATGGGATCGGCGGATGCCTCTAAACTAAAACCGTCGTTATTCTTGGCGGGTTCTTGAATAGACTGCCAGCGAGACTGCATGCCTTTGACACAAGCATCATAACTGTGTTCATCTGCAACCAATAAACCTTGTTTAGGCGCATCACACAACTTGGTTTGAATACCTTTCAAATCACTAGCAAACGACTCTAACTCAGCATCATCCTGTAAACGCTCATTGAGCTGCTTAACATATTGAATACCCGCAAAGCCACTGCGATCAAACTTCCATTTCGCTGCCGCAGTCATATTCTGAGTTGCCGCCATCATCGCATGACTGTGACCACTGCCCGTCACACCCTGATCAACACTGGCTCGAACTTGTCCGACTAAATCCTTGATTCGAGCGACTTCATCAAAACGTGCCGTGTATAACGTCTCTTCAATCAGGCCAGCCATCTCCTCTTGGTTACGCGCTAACGCTTTAGAAGAGACAATGTAGTGACTATGATATTCGTCAGCAGAACCAATCTTTGAATGAATCGCTGAACGAGCCGAAAGCCCACCCGAAACGGCCGCTTGATGCGACTGCGTTTCAATGTAATCACGACCCGCTGACCCTACTTCCGTTAAACAACTGTTAAACAGAGGTAGAATGGCTTTTTCGTTATCGGACAAATCTGGAAGATCAACCAATACCTGCTCGTAAACGATACCATTGGTTCCAACTTGGTAACCTGTTACAGCTAACTCACCAATATTAGTTGACTGGCTTTCAATCGTTTTAATCTCGGCAGGAATATCATCCTTAGTCACTTCAGGCAGAATATCTGGATCATCAATCTCTTCTTGACGTGCTTCTAATGCAAACGCCTGATCAATAATCGCCTGCTTCTGCTCTTCAGACAGGCCTGCTTGGATTTCAGAAAGCTTGTTTAACTCAATCTCTTCTTCACGTTTGGCTAATCCAGTATCCGGTGCCATGGTTAAACGCACTTGATGCGTATTATCCAATAACCACTCTTGAACCAGTTTAGGAATAAACTGCGGATCTTGAATCTCCAGTTCTAGCTCTTTTAGAGCAACATCAACATCTAATAAGGCAATCGGGTCACCATCATGCAGTGCACCTGGCAGAGCATGTAAAATCAACTGCAAACCATACGGGTAACTGTCACCACCGACTTCACGTTGTGAAAGCTCCAACTGATGTAACATCGCCTGCAATTGGCTTTGCTCAACACCCTCTTCAGCAATACGCTTTAATTCATTTAAAATTAGGCCTTCAACGGCTTGTGCATGTTCCACCTCAGAACCTTGCACACCCACCACAAACACCATCTCTTTATTCGATTCTTCTAAACCGCATAATGGAGAGGGTGCTGTGGCTAGATCCGTATCTTCCAGTACCATACGTAACGGAGACGCACTGTTATCCAACAACACAGAAGACAGCAAGTGACCTTTTAACACCTCTTTAGGGTCTTTGTTTTCACCTAATAACCAACCCAAAACTATATGTGTTTTTTCAGAGGTATCTTCTTCGTCTAGAGCATATAAAGAATCCACTTGTTGATGTTCAAAAAAACGTTCCTCTAAGCCAACATGAACCTGTTGAACAGGCGTTTCGAAACGTTGTAACGCTAAGTTCTCAAACTCAGTTTGATGCTGTAAGGCAGAGATATCACCATAGGTCATAAATACCGAGTTTGAAGGGTGATAATGCTGCTTGTGAAAGTCCACTAACGCTTGATGAGACAGATTGGGAATATCGACCGGTTCACCACCACTATTGTAGTGATAGGTATTGGTTGGATAGATTGCACTGGTCATCTCTTGCCATAAACGAGAAACAGGTGAACTCATCGCCCCTTTCATCTCGTTAAATACCACCCCTTTATAGGTTAAAGGTGACTCGGAATTATCCATCTCTTCAAACTCAAAACGGTGACCTTCTTGTGCAAAGTCTAACGCATCTAAATTCGGAAAAAACACCGCATCCATATAGACTTCTAATAAGTTTTGAAAGTCTTTACGGTTCTCTGTTGCAAAAGGATAAGCCGTCCAATCACTTGAAGTAAACGCATTCATAAAGGTATTTAAAGAACGACGAATCATCATAAAAAATGGGTCACGTACGGGATACTTTTCACTGCCGCATAATACGATATGTTCCAGAATATGCGCCACACCGGTTGAATCCATCGGCACGGTTCTTAAGGCGACCATAAAAACATTCTGCGGATCGTCCGCTGCCAGATGATAGTGGGTTGCACCGGTTTTCTTATGCTGATAATGCTCAACCGTTAAGTTAAGGGTATCAATGGTGTGTTGTCCTAAAAATTCAAATGCTGAATGCGCTTTTGACATTGCGTTTCCTATTAGTATTTCTGTATTTTTACGGCAAACCTAAGTGAACAGGCCTGGTTAAATGAGCGATAAAAAAAGGCCATCAGAAATGGCCTTTTGAAGTCAGAGAGTAAGCAGCCTTACGCTTCTACTGCCTTAATAGACAGCTTCACTCGACCTTGCTTATCAATGTCGGTTAACTTCACTTTGATTTCCTGACCTTCTTTTAAGTAGTCATTAACGTCTTCTACACGCTCTTCTGCAATTTGAGAAACGTGAACCAAACCTTCGCGACCAGGCATATAAGCCACAAACGCACCGAAATCAACGATTTTCTTAACAACCGCATCATAGGTTTTCCCAATTTCTGGCTCTGCCGTAATTTCAGCAATTCGTGCTTTAGCAACCTCAGCAGATTCATTATCCGTTGCCGCAATTTTTACATTTCCATCATCGTCAATTTCAATGGTACAACCCGTCTCTTCTGTTAGAGCACGGATGGTTGCCCCACCTTTACCAATGATTTCACGGACTTTTTCAGGTTTGACTTTAACCATAAAGAAACGCGGTGCAGTTTCACCCACTGTTTCATTGGAACAAGAGATCGCTTTACTCATCTCATCCAGAATATACATACGGCCTGATTTAGCTTGATCTAACGCGATCTGCATAATTTCTTCAGTGATACCGGTAATTTTGATGTCCATCTGAAGAGCTGTAATACCTTGCTCGGTACCCGCTACTTTAAAGTCCATGTCACCTAAGTGATCTTCGTCACCTAAAATATCTGAAAGTACGGCAAACCCAGACTCTTCTTTAATTAGCCCCATTGCAATCCCCGCAATCGGTGCGGCAATTGGTACACCTGCGTGCATCAATGACATTGAAGTACCACAAACAGAAGCCATCGAACTTGATCCGTTTGATTCTGTGATTTCCGATACCACACGAATGGTATATGGGAACTCTTCAGCCGTTGGCAAAAGAGCCGCTACACCACGACGAGCCAACATTCCGTGACCGATTTCACGACGACCTGGACTACCTGTACGCCCTGTCTCACCGACTGAGAATGGAGGGAAGTTATAGTGCAACATGAAACGATCGTGATAAGAACCGGTTAGATCATCCACGATCTTAGCATCGCGTTCCGTTCCTAAAGTGGTCACAACCAGTGCTTGTGTTTCACCACGTGTGAATAGTGCTGAACCATGAACCTGTGGCAATACGCCAACTTTCGCTTGAATACCACGAACCGTCTGAGTATCACGCCCATCAATACGTGGTTCACCTGCAATAACTCGACCACGTACGATGTCTTTTTGCAATTTGCCAAACATGCCTTCGATGTCTTTGTCCGAATAGCCTGTTGGCTTGTCTTCAGAATCAACCAGATCGGCCTTCGCTTTGGCTTTAGCTGCGTCTAGTGCAGCATAACGATCCATTTTATCTGCAATGCTATAGGCCGCTTCCACGTCAGAACGAACCAGCGTAAACACCGCATCTTTTAGTTCTGTATTCTCTGAAGCCGCTTGCCAGTCCCAAGTTGGTTTACCGGCTTTTTCAGCAAACTCTTGAATCGCCTTAATGGCCACTTGCATCTGTTCATGTCCAAACATCACCGCACCAAGCATAACGGATTCTGGTAGTTCAGCCGCTTCAGATTCCACCATAAGCACGGCATCGCGTGTTCCAGCAACACTCAATTCTAGGTCAGAGGTTTGCAAGCTATCGGCACTCGGGTTCAATAGGTATTGATCATCACGGTAACCCACAATCGCAGCCCCAATCGGCCCATCAAAAGGAATACCAGAGATCGCTAAGGCGGCAGACGTTCCTAACATCGCAGCCACTTCGGTTCCGACTTCAGGATCCAGTGCTACCACTGTCGCAATAATCTGTACTTCGTTTAAAAAGCCTTTCGGAAACAGAGGACGAATTGGACGGTCAATCAGACGTGAGGTTAAGGTCTCTTTCTCTGAAGGACGACCTTCACGCTTTAAGAAACCACCCGGAATTTTACCGGCCGCATAAGCCTTCTCTTGATAGTTGACTGTTAGAGGAAAGAAATCCTGACCTTCTTTAGCCGTTTTAGCAGCTACTGCAGTCACTAAAATACGGGTATCACCCATCCCAATCATAACCGCACCGTCTGCTTGACGTGCAACTTCACCCGTTTCTAATGTGACTTGATGGTCACCATACTGAAAAGACTTTGTAATCTTAGCCATGAATTTTCCTTTTGATTCTGAATTTGTCCTAGCCAGGTTGCAAACCTGAATCCCTAAACAAACATCAATTTGCTTAGGGATTCAGGCTCTTGGTTTACAGTCTCTGACCGACATTTATAATTAATTTAAACCCGACCATTCTACCCTTTCTTTATAGGCAATACATCTAATAAGATGAAAAGAATAGAGGATTTATTGTAGATAATTTTATGAAAAAGACAGGAACTGACCAGGCCTGCTGGTTCGCTAGTGATTAGGCGTGATCTTTACTAAAATTTAGGCAAAAAAAAGCCCCGCAAATGCAGGGCTTCTTCTTTCAAGAGCTTTAGATTACTTACGTAAACCAAGACGCTTGATGATACTTAGATATCTTTCACCATCTTTCTTATGGATATAATCCAAAAGTTTACGACGACGGCTAACTAAACGTAATAAACCAGTACGAGAGTGGTTATCTTGTTTGTGAGACTTGAAGTGCTCAGTAAGGTATTTGATACGGTGTGTCAAAAGTGCGATTTGAACTTCTGGTGAACCTGTATCACCTTCTTTAGTTGCGTATTCTGCAACGATTTTAGCTTTAACTTCAGCGTTAAACATATCGTATTTCTCCATAGGATCGGTTTTAAATTAAAATCCAACCTCCACAACCGATGATAGAAGTTGAAGTGGCGTATTGTACTGACTTATCAAGAAAATACAACACTCACGTTAACAAAAATTATTCGCTAACTGTTTGATGTTTAACGTTTACCAAAACCATGAACGTAATGCTCTAAGGCGTTGATATCATCACCCATGTGACGAATCAAGTTATCCAGGCTGACAATCGCATTTTCAAGAATATTTACCGCAATATACGGCTCTTCAACTTTTAAACGGTCATACATAGCACGAGTTAACACGAGAAGTTTGACGCCCTTTTTGCAAGCGGTCATGCGTAAGTTACGTGGTTTACGGTCAAAGAAAGACATTTCACCAATTAATGTCCCCTCTTTTTGTTTACCGACAGACGCTTCATCCGCACCAATGCCGCCAGTAAACTGAACCTTACCTTCCATTAGGAAACCTAAAGCATCCCCCACTTCACCGGCATCAGAAATGATTTCACCATCTTTGTAATCTTTTTCTTGAAGATACTCAGTGAGCTTTTCCACATCAGCTTTAGTCAAAGATTCACAAATTAAGTTCTCTTGGAAATATTTAAATAGTTTTTTGGCCGAAACAGTCTCCATAGGGCCTCCTTTTAGTTTTTTTATTATATTTTTTAGGCTAATTATCTACAGGAAGTTTCTGCGCTATAAACGATGCGACAGGCCGTCCGTCCGATATTTGATCTATTCTATCAGTAATAATCTGGAAATCAGCAAAAACTTCAGCCAACTCATTGGGCTTCAAAATAAAGTTCGGATTTTTCGGGGAACCAAACTTTTCACAACCGTCTGAAAACGTTTGAAAGACAATCCAACCACCCGGTTTAATCATCTGCTTGATTTTTCCAAACAGATCACGATTAAGAAAACGCACCACAATCACTAAATCAAACGTTTGATCTGTTAAACACCCAGTTTTTTTCAAGTCACAATTTCGAAACTTAACCGAAGCACCCGCACGATTTGCCAACTGTTTAGCTCGTTTAATAACACGCAACTCATGATCAATCGCACTGACTTGCCAACCCTGCTTCGCTAAATAAACGGCATCACGCCCTCCGCCGCAACCTAAGTCAATGGCGGTTGGACGAACTGATTTAGTATCCAAATCAATCGTTTCAATAAACTCAACCAACAGAGGGTTAGGTGACCACAAAACTTTAGACTTGGCCCCAGAGGCCAACAGGTCCGGGACTTTTTCTCCCCACTCCTGCATGGCTTGCGGGCTTTCAATAATCAAAGAACCCGTTACCTGGTAATCTTTACTGTCTAAAAAAACAGAGATCTCTTCAATCGCTTGAACAGAGCCGACCAAAAAGAAACGAGCTGGGGAAGCTGGCAGTTCATTAAGGTGCTCGGGCAGATCTTGCCAAGCTATCCAAGTTGAATCCTTGATGTGTGCCTGTTTGAAATCCTCAAAGGAACGTAAATCTAAAATACCATCGGCATTGGAGAACAGCATTAACTCTGGTCCTGTTTAGTGGTCGTGTCGCCCTCAATCGGTTCTTCTAAATTAAAAACACGCTTGGGCTTAAGCAGGTTCTTTTCTGCTTGCCACTCACCCACGGCAAAAAAGACCCCATGATCGTCATAGAAACGCACCAACTGAGTGTCTGGTTGTGGCACCTCTAACTTTTGACCGTACTTAATCAACTGAGTTTGTTCGGCATTTAAATCAATGCGCTGCAAGTGACCTAATGAGATGTCTAACGGTTTTAAACAGGCCTGTTTCTGTTGCTCAATCTCATCCAGGGTAATCATATCGTCACCACTTAAAGAACCGGTTTGAGTTCGGTGCAGAGCGGTTAAATGCCCTACGGTTCCTAGTGCTTCGGCAATGTCTTCACCCAAAGTACGCACATAGGTGCCTTTGGTACACAATACATCAAATACAAGTTGTTCTTGACTGAACGAGATTAAGTTCAAAGCTTTGATGGTGATTGGACGAGCTGGTCGATCAATTTCAATGCCTTTACGGGCATAGTAATACAATGGCTTACCTTCATGCTTTAACGCTGAATACATCGGTGGCACTTGTAGAATATCACCGGTGAACTGTTCAAATACCGATTCAATTTTCTCAGCAGTTAATTCTGGCACAGGCAAGGTTTGAATAATCTCACCCTCTGTATCTCCCGTATCACTTTTTTCACCCAGTTTTAAGGTCGCGGTATAACGTTTATCAGACTCTAACAATAGTCCAGAAACCTTAGTGGCTTCACCTAAACAGATTGGTAAAAGCCCTGTTGCAAACGGATCTAAGGCGCCAGTATGCCCACCCTTCTTGGCATTAAAGATGCGGATTACTTTCTGCAAAATACCGTTAGATGAATCGCCAACTGGCTTATTTAATAGCACGATACCGTGAACATTTTCTCTAGGAGGTCGTTTATATTGCGCCATATTACTGTTTGTTCAAAGCCTTGTTAATCAATGCTTCCATATAGGCCGCTTTTTCGGGAATCGCATCATAATAGAAACGAATGTCCGGCACGATACGCAGACGTAGACGACTGCCTAATTCAGTTCGTAGGTATCCTTTCGCCTTTTCTAAGGCTTTTAAGACATCCTGAACTTCAGGATCGGCTTCTTGATGGCCAATCAATGCAAAGTTGATTTTAGCAATGCTTAAATCCTTACTGACTTTGCAGTTAGTAATATTAATTTTTTCAAAACGCGGGTCTTTAGCTTCTTTAATGAGCAGTGAAGACAAGGTTCTTTGAATTTCTTGCGCCACACGTGTTGGGCGACTAAAGTTTTGTTGTTTCATATTTCTCAATCTTAAAAGAGAATGCTTTCACCGCTAACGGGAACCAACTCTTAGAAATGGAAAATGCCCCGTAAGGAGCATTTCTATTTAAATGTAACAACCAGCAAACCTGGCCTGCTGAGTTTTACATTTTAATTTTTGTAAACGTTTACTCAATTAATCAAGTGTACGCTTAACTTCAACACGTTCATAACACTCGATCTGATCGCCTGCTTTAACGTCATTGTAATCTTTAACACCGATACCACATTCGATACCTTTGTTGACTTCCATCACATCATCTTTAAAGCGACGTAACGATTCCAGCACACCTTCATAGATAACCACATTATCACGCAATACACGGATTGGGTTATTACGTTTAACGGTTCCTTCGGTAATCATACAACCAGCGATTAGGCCGATTTTCGGAGCCTTAAACACTTCACGAACATCTGCAACACCAACGATATCTTCACGGAAGTCTGGTGCCATTTTACCTTCAATAGCACGTTTCACTTCATCAACGATTTCATAGATAACGCTGTAGTATTTAAGACCAATACCTTCACTGTCGATAATACGTTTTGCA
>JAYENR010000115.1:0-2290 GCA_034722175.1 Pseudomonadota bacterium
CTTTAACGTGATAAAATACGCGCAATTTATTCCATAAGCTTTTGCCCAAAAACCATTGTGTTTCGGCAAGTTTCTACAGACAGATTTAAGGTACGAACCAATCATGAGAACCTCCAACCTACTTTTATCCACCACTCGTGAAACCCCTGCTGATGCAGTTGTCATCAGTCACCAGTTAATGCTTCGCGCGGGTATTGTGCGCCCACTTGCTGGCGGCCTTTATAACTGGTTACCGTTAGGAGTACGTGTTTTAAGAAAAGTAGAAGCGGTTATTCGTGAAGAGATGACCCGTTCAGGCGGTCAAGAGGTCTTAATGCCAGTGGTTCAGCCGATGGAACTTTGGGAAGAGTCAGGTCGTGCTCAAGATTACGGTCCTGAGCTGTTACGTATCAAAGATCGTCACGATCGTGAATTTGCATTAGGCCCAACTCACGAAGAGATCATTACTGATTTAGTGCGTAAAGAGATTCGCAGTTACAAACAGTTACCTGCTAACTTTTTCCAAATTCAAACTAAATTCCGTGATGAGATTCGTCCACGTTTTGGTGTGATGCGTTCACGTGAATTCATTATGAAAGACGCCTACTCTTTCCATATGGATAAAGTCAGCTTACAAGAAAACTACGATGAGATGTTTGAGGCTTACAACCGTATTTTTAGCCGTTTAGGATTAGACTTCCGCCCAGTGCTTGCTGATACCGGTTCAATCGGTGGTGACGCTTCTCATGAATTCCACGTTTTAGCCGATTCAGGTGAAGATGATATCGCCTTCTCAAGTGGTTCAGACTTTGCGGCCAACGTTGAGTTGGCAGAAGCCTTAGCCCCTCGTGGTGAACGTGCTGCCCCAACCGCAGAGCTAACCGAAGTTGAGACACCAAATAAACACTCTATTGAAGAGGTCTGTGATTTCTTACAACTTAAGAAAAAGAAAATTGTTAAAACCTTATTAGTTAAAGGTGCTTCAGAAGACAAACCTGTGGTGGCGTTAGTCGTACGTGGTGATCACGAACTCAACGAAATCAAAGCAGAAAAGCTAGACCTAGTGGCAGAACCATTTGAAATGGCAACCGACGAAGAGATTAAAGCGGCCGCGGGTTGTAATGCTGGTTCTATCGGACCTGCTGGCTTAAACATCCCAGTGATTGTGGATCGTACAGCGGCACACATGAGTGACTTTGTGTGTGGCGCCAACAAAGACGGTTTCCATGTTACCGGCGTTAATTGGGATCGTGATGCAACTCCTACTTTAGTGGCTGATATTCGTAACGTGGTTAAAGGTGATCCAAGCCCTTGTGGAAACGGAAAAATCCAGATCAGACGTGGTATCGAAGTCGGACATATTTTCCAACTAGGCAATAAGTACTCAACCGCATTAAATGCCACCGTTCAAAACGAAAGCAGTCGTTCACAAGTGCTAGAGATGGGGTGCTACGGAATCGGCGTGACACGTGTGGTCGCTGCAGCCATTGAACAAAATTACGACGACCGAGGCATTATTTGGCCAGATGCGATCGCGCCTTTCCAAGTATGTATCGTACCAATGCAAATGCACAAGTCACCCCGAGTGAAAGAAGCCGCAGAAGCCATCTACAACGACCTAACCGCTAAAGGTATCGAAGTCCTATTTGATGACCGTAGCGAACGTCCAGGTGTGATGTTCTCAGATATGGACTTAATTGGCATTCCACACCGCATCGTCATCGGTGAACGTGGTTTAAATGACGGTAAAATCGAATACAAGTACCGTCGAGACGAAAAAGCCCAAGATGTCGAAGAAGCTGGCTTTATGGACTTCTTAATGGAGAAGTTAACTTAAACTCGGTTTAGTAAATACGTAAACCTAAAAAGAACTGCCTGGTTTAAACCAGGCTTTTTTGTTTATAGAGTAAACCTTATCTTTCAACTATGCACCTTTCTTAATACGCTAAAGCTTCACCACTATTTGTGTTCAAGCACTCAGACAAAAATACTTTTTCAAGGCATAAAAAAACCTCAATTAAGAGGTTCTATTTTAATAACAAACATCGTGTTACCTTACATGATGAATAAACACCTTAGCTATACTGCACTACCAAAAGTCATCGATAATGATGCGTAAATTGCACTCAATGTTGCCATAGGGATACCAGCTGATAAAAGCTTCACACTGACGATTCCACCAAAGTTGTTTTTGTCTTTCTGTTTATTTCGACTATACATACTCTTCTCCTTAAACTGCGCTACCGAAAGTCATCGATAATGATGCGTAAATTGCACTCAATGTCGCCATTGGGATACCAGCTGATAAAAG
>JAYENR010000116.1:0-13422 GCA_034722175.1 Pseudomonadota bacterium
GAGCTTGGATAAAAAATACAGTAATTAGCCAGCAGAAAACGAATGTAAACGGGCCTTGGTATAAAGAGCCGTAATTAGGTCCGTTATGAATATGATTTCCCGAAATGTTTTGATTTTTTATTTCAGCATTAGGTTGAGCAACTTGAGGCCCGTTTACATTCGTTTTCTGCTGGCTAATTACTGTATTTTTTATCCAAGCTCTAGTCTTAAAAAAAGCTATTATTGTAAGAACGGAAGCTATAAAACCTATAGCTACGACTATTGGGCTTTGATGAATAAAACTCAACAATTTGTCTAAGTCAAAAGTTTCCACATTACCCTCTAAAAAAATAAAACTCTTGGTCATTCTAATTCAAAGGACAATCAAAAATACTAATAATTAGTATAGGCTAACAAAAGCAATTAGAGTCGAAATAAAATTAAGTTTCTATTCAATAATTAAGGTCAGAATAAAATTAAATTCTTAACTGAGTCAAGAGGCCTATTTAGCCTCCATTCTCTGCCTTGATTATCATAAATAGCTTTCCCCTTACTTTATGGCTTGCCCAATAAAGCAATCAAACAACGGTACCTTGTTGGATAAATAAGAAATGCTTAACTAGGTCTCCATAAACAATGACCATCTGGTAATATGTTTAAAACCAAACCAAACAGTCTTTTAAATGAAAAAACTATTACGCAAAATCCTCGCACCCATTTTAACTCCACTGGAAACGGGCAGCGATCCTTATGATTATCTTCCCACGCATCGTACCTTTCTCAAGGTATTGGGGGTGCTGTTTTTGGGCATTGCCAGCGTTACGCTGTATTTCACTGTACAAATCAGTCAATGGGCAGGCCTGCTTCCCGTCACTCTATTTGCTGGAATCGGTTTTATCAGCTTAGCCGTGGCTCTTGTGGGTAGCGACCGAGCG
Source organism: Pseudomonadota bacterium (assembly GCA_034722175.1). Lineage (GTDB taxonomy): Bacteria > Pseudomonadota > Gammaproteobacteria > Thiomicrospirales > Thiomicrospiraceae > Thiomicrorhabdus. The sequence goes on from JAYENR010000116.1 coordinate 915, forward strand.
ATTACCAAAATATGGCGTAATCGAAGTTAATTCCTCACCAGAGCCCGTGGTGATCTTTACACCGAAACAGAATAAGCAAGTATCCGTATCAATTTTACTTGTGCTACTCGCTGACTGCCTCTCTCTCCGCCCTCCCTCTATTAGCGCTTGTTTTCTCTATAAATACTGCTTATCGACCTGATAAAAACCCTGTTTTGACACGACTCTATAAAATCGTTTAAATACTCGAAAGACATAAAAAAAAATTTATAAGGGAACGCTAATATGGAAATTGAAGTTTGGTCGGGATGGCTAGGCGGATTGGCCATTGGGCTGTTTGTCATACTTCACTTCTGGTTAATGGGCAAGCCAGCTGGGTGCTCGACAGGGTACGGCAATGTGTGCGGACTACTTTGTAAGAAAATGAAGTACTACCGTGAAGGTGAATACAGTAATCGTAATAACACCAAACTCTGGTTTTTAATCGGTATCCCACTTGGCGGCTTCTTAAGTGCGATGAGCTCACCTAGCGAATGGCAGATCAGTTTTGATATGGGCATGTACGATGCTATCTTGCCACAATCTGATGCAGCCAAAGCAATATGGTTAATCTTTGGTGGCATGATGTTAGGCTTTGGTGCCCGTTTAGCAGGGGCTTGCACCACAGGTCACGCCTTAGTAGGAGGCGCGATGATGAATCCACCTAGCCTGCTTGCAGCTGGGGTATTTTTTATGAGCGCCATGTTAACCACACAACTATTATTTAAGTTTTAATTAGGATAGCGTCAAGTTACATGTATAAATTTCCTATTTTTCAGAGCCTTAAACTTTTTTTAATTTCATTTGGTTTTGTTTATCGAGCCAATTTTTTAGCCCTTTTAATGGGGGTAAGTTTTGGTTTCTTAATGAGCCGTGCTGGTGCGACCACCTATGACTATCATGCCAAGATGTTTTTATTAATCGACATGCAATTGATGAAAGTGATTGGAACTGCCGTTGTGGTAGCAATGATCGGTGTCTATTTACTCAAAAAGTATCAAGTAAAATCGATTACCACGGGGGCTGAGGTCGATTTTGTTAAAAAACCTTATCAGCAAGGTTTAATAACGGGTGCATTTCTATTTGGAATCGGCTGGGCCATGACCGCATCCTGCCCTGGAACCGTTCCTGCCATGCTCGGTGAGGGTAAAATTGGCGCTCTGTTTGTACTCACTGGACTGCTATTAGGCACCATGGCATTTGGAGTTCTGCAATCCTATGTCGCCAATAAAGGTAGCGTAAGTGATGCCTGTGTTTGGGATGATGAACACCGTTAAAACCTCAAAATAAACTGAGCAGGCCTGCTCAGTTTTAAATTGAAATAATCACACTTATTAGACGAATAAGTAAGAATCATCTTCATACCTATTTAAAAAAATGCTTTTTATCCTAATTTTCTTCTTAGAAATCATTATAATACCTTCTTTTTCAATTTCTTAGCGGCCGCCTTCACTCTTTAAGGCTTTGAAATGCCACTAATAATGACAGAGAGCCATTTGATGACAACTCAACATATTCGCAATATCGCAATTATTGCCCACGTTGACCACGGTAAAACAACCCTGGTAGACCAACTATTAAAGCAATCTGGAACGTTGGATGAACGTAAGGATACTGGTGAGCGACTAATGGACTCTAACGATCTTGAGAAAGAGCGTGGAATTACCATCCTGTCTAAAAACACCGCTGTTAAGTGGAACGACTACCGTATCAACATCGTAGACACCCCGGGTCACGCCGACTTTGGTGGAGAAGTAGAGCGTATTCTATCGATGGTTGACTCTGTTTTACTATTAGTTGATTCAGTTGAAGGGCCAATGCCTCAAACACGTTTTGTAACTGAAAAAGCGCTAGCTCAGGGTCTAAAACCCATTGTTGTTATCAATAAAATTGACCGTCCTGGTGCACGTCCTGACTGGGTACTTGACCAAACATTCGACCTTTTCGATCGTCTAGGTGCAACCGATGAACAGATGGATTTTGACGTTATTTATGCCTCTGGTTTAAACGGATTCTCTGGTTTTGAAGAAGATGTTCGTGAAGGCGACATGGAGCCAGTATTCCAAACAATCGTAGACAAAGTATCTCCACCAGATGTGGATCTTGGCGGACCTTTCCAAATTCAGTGTATCTCTCTTGACTACGACACTTATAAAGGTGTAATTGGTACCGGGCGTATTAAACGTGGTTCTTGTCAGGTAGGTATGCAAGTACGTATCGTTGATGCAGAAGGTAATATCCGTAACGGTAAGATGGGTGAGATCTTTGGTTATCACGGTCTAGAGCGTATTAACGTTGAAGAAGCACATGCGGGTGACATCATTGCATTTGCTGGTTTTGATCCATTAAACATCTCGGAAACGATTTGTGATCCTAACCACCCTGAAGCACTGCCTGCTCTAACCATCGATGAGCCAACAGTAAGCATGACATTCCAAGTTAACAACTCTCCATTTGTTGGTAAAGAGGGGAAACTATTAACTTCTCGTCAAATCCGTGAGCGTTTAGATAAAGAGCTACTAACCAACGTTGCGTTGCGTGTTGAAGACACGGATGATGCCAACAAGTTCCGCGTATCGGGTCGTGGTGAGCTTCACCTTTCTGTCTTAATCGAAACCATGCGTCGTGAAGGCTTTGAGATGGGAATCTCTCGTCCAGAAGTAATCTTTAAAGAAGTAGACGGCGAAATTCAAGAACCATACGAAAACCTAACGGTTGATGTCCCTGAAGAAGCTCAGGGGTCAATCATGGAAAAACTAGGTGAACGTAAAGCTGAAATGCAAGACATGATTCCTGACGGACACGGTCGTGTACGTATTGACTTCGTTATCCCATCTCGTGGATTAATTGGATTCCGTACAGAGTTTATGACAGCGACTCAAGGTAATGGATTGATCTTCTCTAGCTTCTCTCACTACGGTCCTAAGTTCTCTGGAACATTAGGTGAGCGTAACAACGGTGTATTGATCTCGATCGGTCAAGGTAAATCATTGGCGTTCGGTCTATTTGGTCTTCAAGAACGTGGACGTCTATACATCGGCCATGGTGAAGAGGTTTATGAAGGGATGATCATCGGTCTTCACAGCCGTGCGAACGACTTAACCGTTAACCCGCTTAAAGGTAAGCAGTTAACTAACATGCGTGCATCAGGTACAGATGAAGCCTTGACGTTAACGCCACCGATTCGTTTCTCACTTGAACAAGCACTTGAATTCATCGATGACGATGAGTTGGTTGAAGTGACACCTGAAAGCGTTCGTATCCGTAAAAAACTACTGACAGAAAATGAACGTAAACAAGCGTCACGTAAGAAAAAGTAATTCGGCAAGTTTTTAAACTTAAGAATTAAATTAAACCGGCTAATAGCCGGTTTTTTTATCTCTAAAATTTACCAAAACTATCAGAATTGGGTAAACTGATTTTAATTATGTATTGGTCCCACTCTCAACCAGTAGTTAAAACCCAGCAAGGAGAATCGATGAGTTATCTGGAACTTCTGTACCCTTCCACCGAACCTTATGCTCAACATAGCCTGCAAGTAGATAATCAACATACTCTACACGTAGAAGAGAGCGGCAATCCTGACGGCACACCGGTGTTATTTATTCATGGTGGTCCTGGTGGCGGTTACAGCCCGATTCACCGTCAATTTTTCGATCCTAACCAATATCGTATTGTGTTGTTTGACCAACGTGGTTGTGGAAAGTCTCGCCCTCATGCCTGTCTGACCAATAACACCACTGCCCACCTAATTGAAGACATCGAAAAAATTCGTCGTCATTTAAAGATCGATAAATGGGTACTATTTGGCGGTTCCTGGGGTTCAACTTTAAGCTTACTCTATGCCCAAGCCTATCCTGAACGTGTTTTAGGAATGATTTTACGAGGCATCTTCTTGTGTCGCCATGAAGATGTGCAGTGGTTCTATCAACAGGGTGTAGATCGTTTCTTCCCTGAATACTGGGAAGACTTTATTGCCCCAATTGCTATTGATAAACGTCATGACATGATCAGTGCTTATCATGAGGTTTTAACCAGTGATAACGAAGTCGCTCGAATGCGAGCTGCAGAGGCCTGGTCAGTTTGGGAAGGCCGAACTTCAACCTTAAAAACGAATCCTGATTTGGTTGATCATTTTGGCGACCCTTTCCATGCATTAGCGATGGCTCGCATAGAGTGCCACTACTTTAAACACGAATCGTTTATCGAACCCAATCAGATACTCAACCATATCAAGACCATTCAACACATTCCTACCACCCTTATTCATGGACGGTACGATATGGTCTGCCCAGTGAATCAAGCGATCGAATTAGCCAACGCCCTGCCTAAAGCTAAACTGGTGATTGCAAGTCAATCAGGCCACTCCGCCTTTGAATACGAACTGACCAAAGCATTGATTTTGGCCACAGATGATTACGCTCAATTAGGTGGTCAGCTATGATCTGCTTACTACAACGAGCCCACAATGGCAAAGTTGAAGTTGCAGGAGAAACCATCGGAAAAATATCAACAGGCCTGGTGATATTAATCGGTTTTCAACCTGATGACAGCATCGAGACCATAAAAAAGATGGCTCACAAGCTACTGCACTATCGCGTATTTGCCGATGAAAACGACAAAATGAATCTTAATGTTCAGCAGGTAAACGGGGAACTGCTATTGGTTCCACAATTTACCTTAGCAGCCGATACCAAAAGTGGTTTAAGGCCTAGCTTTAGCACCAGCGCGCCACCCGCCAAGGCCGCTGAATTGTTTGATCTTTTTATCAAGGAAGTTGAACAGCAATATACCGAACCACAAACAGGACTGTTCGGTGCGGACATGCAAGTCACCCTCACCAATAATGGTCCGGTCACTTTCTGGTTAGAAAATTAATAAGCGTACTTAAATAAATTAAATACCTTGTTTTGAATGCTTTAAATGAATAAATCTGCAAAATCAGCGATAATAATACGTTACGTTGTTCAACAATTAAGGTTTATACAAGTATGCATTACCAAGTAACCGAAGACGAAAAAAGACGCGCGAAAACCCCGCACCATATTTTCAATATCAATATCATTATTACACACCTGTTTATCTCCATGATCGTACTGGAGATTGGTGATTCTTTAGAGCTACTAATGGTCCCGGTTATCTCAACACTGGTCATTCTGTACATGTATAAGAAAACTCAACAGGTCATTAAAACCGATAGCTGGTTTGTTGCTTCACACTGGATACAAGCCTGGCGACGCGGGCGTATTTTGTTAATCAGTTATGCCATTGCCATCGGTATGGTCGCGCTCTATATGCTTATCGACCTCATTTTCCCAGGTGGTTTTTCCATGAATGACTTCTCTACCGAAGGCACTCAAACCAATCTAGGTGAAGTGATCACCTTGCGTTTTGCCGCTGTGGTTATTTTTGTGGCGGTACTGATTACCTTTATGCAGACCGGAATTGCTGTTTACGACGCGGGTAACGGCATTAGCAACCCGGCCGTGGAGAAGTTTTTACCACGTGACGAAAACGCCAATGCTGAATTAGGGAAAGGCGATGACGAAGCGCAAAAGGATAACAGCAACTCATGAGTGGTGCTAAAGCAAAAATCGGTGGTGTCCGACCTTCCATTATTGTCCTAGTTGGTTCTTTTATCCTATTAGGCCTGTTCATTCTTGTTCAACCACAACGCGAAGAGGTCGACCAATCGAGTCTACCATGGAATGCCCAGTTTGATGACCAGGGGCAACTACACGCTTTAGGAGTGGTGTTAAACCAAACCACCCTACGTGAAGCCATGGACATTTATGGTAAAGACGTTGAGATCAGAATCTTTACTGACCGTGACGGCAGCAACAAAAAGGCAGAGGCTTATTTTCCAGCTATGTATATTGGCTCGATTAAAGCGGCGGCAGCGGTTAATTTAAAAGTGTCTACTGAAGAGCTTGAGCTCGTCTACAATCGTGGCGCAAAAATCAGTCCAACCACCTCTGGTGGCCGTGAAGTTAAACTGTCATCACAAGATAATTATGACTTTCTAGATAAGACCATTGAGAGCATTACCTTAATTCCGCGTAAAAATTTAGATGAACGCTCTATTGAAATGCGATTTGGCCAACCAGATCGTAGAGAAACTCAAGACGATGGACTTGAGCGTTTGTATTACGACAAACTTGGTTTAGAGATGATTATTGACCCTGAAGGCCCAGAAGCCCTTCAATACCTTGCTAAGTAACAATTAACATTGATATATTAAAAAAGCCCTGGCAAGTTGCTCAGGGCTTTTTTATGGCTGAAAATCAGTCGTACTCACTCTCAAAATTAATTCTGACCAGGCCTGGTTAGTTTATTTATTGAATAAAAGCAGAATAGCGAATTACTTCTTATCAGACAGCGACTCTTCTTTACCATTTGCACTCTCAGAAGATTCACTACTCTTTACCTCTGGTTTTGCCGACTTACGATCTTCAGGAAATTCATCATCCATAAAAATACGATTTGCTGCGCCATCTAAATCATCAAACTGGCCTGTTTTAGCCATCCAAATAAAGACCACGACCACCAAAAAACCAAAGATTAGCATCATTGGAATCAATGCATAAATAACGTCCATTAACTTAACTCTCTTGATCGTTTCAACATGGCCTTTTTACTAAAAAAGTTACGAATGCGTGCTGCATTACCGATAACAACTAAACTGCTTAATGGCATGGTAATCGCCGCGATAAGTGGAGTCAGAAAGCCTGCCATTGCCAAAGGCACCATAATGATATTGTAAGCAATTGAACTGGCAATATTTTGTTTAACCGTTCTCAGCGTACGTTCAGACAATTCAACCGCTGTATTTACCGCTAGAATATCATCATTAATTAACACAATATCTGCACTGTCCATGGAAACATCGGTTCCAGAACCTAAAGCAATCCCGACATTGGCCCGAACCAGTGCTGGTGCATCATTAACACCATCCCCTACCATGGCGACCTGTTGACCACTACCTTGGAGATCACGAATAACCTGGTTCTTATCTTCTGGCAAGACTTCCGCAATCACTTGCATGCCGCCTAAGCGCTCAGCAACTTGCTGGGCAACTACCGTCTGGTCACCACTCAATAATGTGACCTGCTTACCTTTGGCTTTTAGAGCACTAATTAATGTTTTAGCTTCTGGGCGGATTTCATCTTCAAGGAACAATACACCTTGAACCAGCCCATTTTTAGCGATCCAAATAGCCGTCTGAGCCATTGCCGCATGTTTGTCAGCAACTGATGTTAAATGATCACTCAGTACAACGCCTTCATCCAATAACCACTTAGCCGTCCCAATATGCAGATTATGACCACTAACTGTACCGCTGACTCCCTTACCTGGATGCGCTTTAAACTCCGTGACCTCTAACCAATCTTTGGCTGATAAACTATATTGTGTTTTAACGGATTCAGCAACTGCTGCTCCCAAGCTGTGTTCAGACTTATGTTCGATTGAAGCCACTTCAAGTAGTGCTTTATTTTGATCGACCGACTCTAACCATACAGAGTCCATCGCTTTCATTTGCCCTTTGGTTAAAGTACCCGTTTTATCAAATACAAAATGTTCAATCTCATTAAGGGTTTCAAGCACTGCACCATTCTTAACCAAAATACCATTTTTAGCTGATACACCCGATGCTACCGCAATAGCCATAGGCGTAGCTAAACCAAATGCACACGGACAAGTAATGATCAATACTGCGGTTCCAGTTATAATTGCTGCTTCGATACCAGTGTTAAAATACCAGTAGACGAAACTGGCTACGGCCAACGTGATCGTTGCGGTAACAAACCACGGCATGATCTTATCTGCAGTACATTGAATGGGGGCTTTTGAACCTTGCGCTTCCTCAACCAAGTGGACAATTTTACCTAGCTTGGTATCTTGCAGAATCGATTTAACTTCAACCCTTAGGGAACCATCAATATTAATTGTCCCCGCGGAAACTTGATCGCCTTTAGACTTACTAATCTCCCGAGACTCACCACTCAACATGGCTTCATTCACCATGCCTTGCCCAGCGATGATATGCCCATCAACCGGAAATTGATCACCTGGTTTTACAAGAATCTGAGCGCCTGCTAATAAAGTACGTACAGGAACAATATGTGGCTCACCCTCTTTTAGTTGCCGTGCTACTTTTGGCTGCAGATCCATTAATCGTCGTGAAGCATCAATCGCTTTATTTCTGGAAATAGCTTCTAGATAACGTCCGATCAACAGTAAAAACATAAAGTCTATCAATGTATCAAAATAGACATCTCCAATATTCTCTGGGTGCAGAGTGACCCATAAAGAATAGGCATAGGTAGTTAACATCCCCAAACTGATGGAAACATCCATACCAACTGAACGAGATTTAATTGAAGTCCAGGCACCTTTAAGGAAAGGCTGACCTGAATAGGCCAAGGTGACTGTCGCAATAAAGAATTCTAACCAATGAAAGTAACTACGGAACTCTGGATCTTGATTTGCACCACTATACAGAGCAACAGAAAACCACATGATATTCATCATTGCAAAACCAGCAAATCCTAATCGATAGAGTAGATCGCGATTGGCTTTTCGATAGGCCTGTTCACTTGCTGAAGGGTCGTAAGGAGTGGCATCGTAACCGATGCTATTTAGCTTTTTAATAATGTCGGATAATTTAACTTTATTGTTATCCCAACGAACTTTGATCTGTTTATTGGTGAAATTAACCGCTGTTAAATAGATACCCTCCATTTTGGCCATAGTATGTTCAATTAACCACACACAGGCCGCACAATGAATGGCTTCTGACATTAAGGTAATCTCTCGACGATCCCCTAGATCGCCAACAAACTGTGACTGTACTTCATCGTAGTCATAAAATTCTATATCACGGTTTGGCGGAGGAGGAGGAGATAAAAGCTCTCCATCTGGAGTACGCTGATAAAAGCTCTCCATCCCCGCTTCATAAATAACTTCACAAACCGAAGCACAACCATGACAACAGAACTTCTGTTCCTCACCATTGATCTTCTTTAAAACTAAATCCCCTTCAGGGATCGCTTGACCACAATGAAAACAGCTATCTAACATGATTACTCTGGATCTCTAACCATAATGCTACGGCCAACATTATAACGAAGATCACCTTTCGTAACCTCCATTACAATGTCCCACTTACCTTTTACGTCTAGTCCAAATTCAGCTTGGTATTCACCTAGTGCAGCAGTTGCTGTCAAAGGCTGTTCACCATCCAAAGTTCTTGATGATGGGCGGTAGTAATAAAGCACAGCAGTATCGACATTAAATGCTTTGTCGTCTTTATCAAATACTTTCAAGGTAACTGTTTGTTTTTTACCTTCGGAAAGAACAGGGAGGTCAATTTGTAACTGCCAACCCATTTGCTCCATACGTTTACGCTCCGCTAAGATCGCATCCATATTTTTTCCTTTTTCATAGAAATCATCGATCACCAAACCAGGGTTGGTTACGATCGCCATACTGACCATAAAAAAGTTTACTGCTAACACAATGGTAAGAATAACAAACCATGCAACTACAAATGGATTTTTCCAAGCGACACTCCAATCACGAGTATCTTTTTTTGCCTGAGACATTCAGGTATCTCCTAAAAATAAAAAAGCCCTAAAAAAAGGGCTTTTATTATACCGTATGAAACGGTGTGAACCTATGCCATCCTAAACACAGATGACTAATGACCTCATTAACGAGGACGGGGGCCAATAAAGGTTGCGTTATACTCCTCGACAATAGCAGGATTATTAAGGTCCACGACCTTAATAATGACAGGGGTATTAACATCGGTTAACAATTTTTTAGGTATCTTAACAAACAGGTCTGTTGCTCCAACATTACCCGCTTGAATATCAAGTGCTTCACGATCGACAACGTAAGTTAACCCTTCTGGACCATGCACACTAATTTGAGCCTGCATAGGTTGGTTGCTTTTATTAACAACTTTCATAACCCATTTATTCTGAATAGTTCCATCACTCATCTGAACAAATAGTGGAGCACGTTCATGTAACGCCTTAACATCTATCGGTGACATCGTTAGCAGACCCCATAAGATCATGGCACCCGCAAACCCCATAATTCCTGTATAGACAACCACACGTGGTCGCTTCCAGATGGCTGGCAACTGTTTACCACTGAACTCAGCTAAAGAAGCATAACGAATCAGACCTTTTGGTTTCTTAATTTTTTCCATTACCGAATCACAAGCATCAATACAAAGTCCACATGTGATACAACCAAATTGCTGGCCACGTCTAATATCAACGCCAGTCGGGCATACCGCCACACATAAGTTACAGTCGATACAATCACCTAAATCTGGTGCCTCTTCACCAGGCTTAACACGCTTCATACGACCACGTGGTTCACCACGATTTTGATCGTAGGTTGGCACCACCGTCTCTGTATCATACATTGCACCCTGAATACGTGCATATGGGCAGAAACCAATACAAACTTGTTCACGTAAAATACCTGCAAAGAAGTAGGTTGCAACACCTAATACAACAATAACCGTTGTTTCAGTGGTACCCCATTCAAAACTGAATAAACGTGCCCATAAATCAAGCGCATCAGTAAAGTAAGCAACAAAACTAAATGAAGTTGCCAAACCAATGAACAACCAAATGGCATGTTTGGGAAGTTTCTTTTTTAACTTATCAAAGCTCATAGGTGCTTCATCAAGTTTCATACGTTTATTTGGTTGACCTTCAATCTTCTCTTCAATCCAAGTGAAAACATCCGTCCAAACTGTATGAAAACAAGCATAACCACACCACAGACGTCCCGCTATCGCTGTAGAGGCTGCAAGCAATAGAGAGAAAAACAACAGGATCATTGCAAGCACCCAGATATCCTGAGGTAAGATGGTTAATCCAAAAATATGAAACTGACGATTTGGTAGATCAAACAGTAAAGCTTGATGCCCATCCCATCGTAGATATGGACCTACAAACAGCGCTATCCACATTGATGCAATAATCCATTTTGCCTTACGAAAGACCCCAGGAATACGCTTAGCATGAACGGTACCACCTGTATGAACAGGTAAGATTTCCACACCAATATTTTGTAAGTTTTTATTACTTGTATCCATATCGCTAAGCAATGAACCGGTACGGCCATCATCACGATAAAGGTCTTTGTTTTCTTCTGACATAAAGCGATCCTTGCATTACGTTAATAAGTTATTTTCGAATTATATGAAAATAACTTGTACACGCATAAGTTAAAAATTCTATAGAGATCCATAAACAAAAATAGGCCCGCATATTGCAGGCCTATTTTTGTTTAAAGATAAAAACTATTTTTTATCATCTGCGTGCTCGTCGGTCTCAAGACCTTCGATACCGCGTGTTGCTTTCCAACCAAATCCAATCAATGCAACAATTGATAAAACTAAAGCACCAATAGAAATCCAAAGTACGAAATCATTATTTAACTCGTTCATAACTTACTCCATTAACTTGATTCAAATCAAGTTTGTATTTAGCCAAAAGTAAAAAGGGAGAACTAATAGCCCTCCCTTTCTAATCAAGTAAAGTTTCTCAAAACCTCAACCTACTTCTGTCCGCCACCAAGGGCATGGACATAAACAGCTAGACGTTTAACATTAACTTCAGCATTTGGTAGACGCTCTTTGAAAGCCGGCATGATCGCTTGTTTAGTACCCGCAACATACTCACCCGCTTTCTTAACGTTAACACCGTTCGCAATTACGTTATAAACTTCATCACGATCAGAACTAAAACGCCACACCTGATCTGTAAGGTTTGCCGCACCAGTTGGAGCCAAAGGCTTACCTGCTGGACCGTGACATGCCATACACATACCTTTCATATAAACTGCTTTACCAGCAGCATAAGCAGCATCGCTACCTTTACCTTCAGAAAGCGCGATAACATAATCCGTTACATCGTTCATTTCCTGTTCGTTAAGGTTACCCATCATCCCTTTAGCAGGCATGTTACCAATACGACCATTATTAATAGACGCTTCGATTTGAGTCGCTTTACCACCAAATAACCAATCATCATCCGCTAATACCGGAAAGTTAGGGTTACCTTGACCACCAGCACCGTGACACGCTGCACAGTAATCACCAAACAACATCTTAGATGTTGATACAGCATAGGCTTTTAGATCTTCATCTTTTAGGATTTCGTCAACTGACATAGAAGCTAACTTCTCTTCTTTGTCTGCAAACTTAGCTGAACGCCAATCCTTAAGTACCGTGAAATCTTCATGATACTCTTCAACCTGTGTCCAACCGGCCAGACCCTTAGTAAACTCACCCGTCTCATCTGTTAACGGAATCGTTGGATAGTATAGGGTATAGAATACGATCATGATGAAACCAGCATAGAACGATAGCATCCACCAAAGCGGTGGCGGATTATCTAATTCACGTAGGTCTTCATCCCAAATATGGCCAAACGAAGGGAATACGGGCCATATTTGGGAT
>JAYENR010000117.1:0-13326 GCA_034722175.1 Pseudomonadota bacterium
TATTGTCTATTTCAATTAAGCTAGATCGGACTGAATAGACAACAACAGCAAGAAATAAAGCACTAAGAATTAAGTTTAGCCATAATCTTTTATTAATTGAGATGTTTGAAAATAGGTTCATTTTTTCCTCCATGAATTTTGAACCTTACTCATAGTAAAAATGTTTTGTGACACACAGATTACTTTTTATATAAACTTTAAAAATCTTTTCGTTTAGAGTTGAATCGGATTTTTAGCCTTAAGGAAGGTTATGCAAAATAAATTAAAACAGGCCATGATTGCGATTCATGGAGTGACTATTCCAGAATTGCCTGATGAGGTTTTGCTGTTAGAAAAAGAGATTAATAGTAAGTTTGCCAATGTTTCAACGGTCTCTGAAATTATCGAAAAAAATACGACCTTATCGGGTGAGTTACTAAAAGTGGTTAACTCACCGATTGTTAAACTTCGAGAGCCTTGTTTGTCGATACGGGATGCGGTAGGAGCACTAGGGTTAGATAACATTTATAATTTAGTGGTCGCCTCAGCCCTTAAAAACCTATTTGGTGAAGCCGGTCTGATGAAAGATATTATGGATCAGAGTGTCGATGTGGCGTTCTGTATGGCGGATATTGCGGAATGGGTCGACGATGTGAGTCGTGATGAAGCCTATATGTTAGGATTGTTTCATAATTCGGGTGCTTTATTGTTAGCCTCTAAAAATGAACAGAGGTATTCAGTTCTATTTAGTAACTCGATGTCACGTCCGGTTTCCATTTTGGCGTTAGAAGAGAAAACTTTGGGCTCTAATCATGCTATGGTTGGGGTCTTAATGGCTAAAAAATGGAAGTTACCGATTGAGATGATCAATGCGGTAATGTTGCACCACACTGCTGAGTGTTCACGTATCAAAAATGATAAGGTGCGAGCGATGGTGGCGATGTTAAAGGTCGCGAATGCAATTGTGGCTGAGATCTCATTAGGGGCTTACCGTGGAGATGAGATGCGATCTTATGAAGAGGATGGCGTTGAGGAGTTAATGATTCCTCATGAAGTGGTTTCTGAGATTCGTTCCGCGGTGATCTCATATAACTTTAAAGATTAATGTTAAGGTTAAATTTAAACTGATCAGGCCTGTTCAGTTTTTTGAGTTCTAAAATTGAGTTTTTGATTGATAACGGTCTGCTTGGTTAAGGTTAATATTAGGTTTGTGGTGAATTAAAACTCAATAGGAGAACGGTTTGGATTCAAATAAGGCTTTAAGAGAGTTATCCAATACCATTGGAGTACCCGAACAAACTTTACAGTCAATTTTGGCATTGTTTTATAACGAGCACAGCCAAATTCGTGAACAAACCTTACTCCGGGTCGAGCAGAATAGCCAGCAAGAACTAGCCACTTATATTCATAAGTTGAAAGGTTCAAGTGGCAGTTTGCAAATGCATGGGTTGAGACAGAGTTTGGTTCTACTTGAAGAGCGGTTGAAATTGGGTCAAAAGCTGACGGTTGAGGACCTTGAACCCCTTTATCTCGAAATGGATTTTGTGATCAAGCAATATCAGTTAGACAAGGTTTCTGCTCAATCATAATGTCACTAGATCGTTCAAATTAAAACTCACGATACTCTGCTAAGGTGTTTAACAGGTCTGGTGAGTTTATAAAATATTTAAATCGATTTAGTGTTGTGCCACCATTGGCGCAGAATCAGACTCTTTTTGTTTGGCGTTATAGACTTTTAATGCCAAAGATTTAGAGCGAATATTAAACGTCAAACGTGCCACATCATCAAAGTGTTTCGCAAAATGTACCGTCATACCTTCTTGCAAGTAATCGGGTAACTCTTCAAAGTCTTTTTTGTTTTCAAATGGCAGAATCAACTCTTTAATACCGATACGTTTTGAAGCAATCACCTTTTCACGAATTCCACCAACCGGTAATACTTGTCCGGTCAGGCTTAGTTCGCCCGTCATCGCAAGTGGCGTTTTAATCGCTTCGTCACGAGCCAAGGATAATAACGACGTTGCCATGGTGACACCCGCACTTGGGCCATCTTTTGGGGTTGCCCCATCTGGCACATGTAAATGAACAAACGCTTTGTCAAAAAACTCCGGATCGGCTTTGTATTTTTCAAGATTGGAGGAGATAAAGCTGTAAGCAATCCCCGCAGACTCTTGCATTACGTCGCCTAATTGACCAGATAGCTTAAAACCGCGGTTTAAGGTGTGCACTCGACTGGCCTCAATAGTGAGCGTTGCTCCGCCCATCGAGGTCCAAGCCAACCCCGTTACGGTACCAATTTGTTGATTCATCTTCTCTGGAGCGAAACGAGGTTGCCCCAACATCTCTTCCAGTTCATTAACATGAATGCGAGCCGTTTCTATTTCACCCGTTACAAACTTTAACGCTAGCTTGCGCACCAATTTTGCCAACTGTTTTTTCAGGTTACGAACGCCCGCTTCACGGGCGTAACCTTCAATGACGTGGCGAATGGCTGGAGCAGTAATCTGCACCTGTTCTTTGGTTAAACCAGACTCTTCTAATAGTTGTGGCCATAAGTGATGTTTGGCAATCTGGATTTTCTCTTCGGTAATGTAACCTGACAGACGAATCACCTCCATACGGTCTAATAGAGGTCCCGGAATGGTGTCTAAGGTATTGGCGGTACAGACAAACAGGGCTTTTGAAAGGTCAAAACGTACATCCATAAAGTGATCCATAAACTCATGGTTCTGCTCTGGATCTAATACTTCTAATAAAGCAGAAGCGGGATCGCCTTGAAAAGAGGCACCAATTTTATCAACCTCATCCAGCATAATCACTGGATTTGCCGTTTCACAATCTTTTAACGCTTGTACAAATTTACCGGGCATTGCGCCAATATAGGTGCGACGATGGCCTTTAATTTCAGCTTCATCACGCATGCCACCCACTGAGAAGCGATAGAACTTACGCCCTAACGCATCGGCAATGGAGCGTCCAATGGAGGTTTTACCAACCCCTGGAGGGCCGACTAAACAGATAATAGAGCCTGAGACCTCACCTTTTAAAGAACCAACTGCTAAAAATTCGCTGATACGATCTTTTACATCTTCTAAGCCATCGTGGCCTTTGTCTAAGATTTTTTTAGCACGTTTTAAATCCAGAATATCTTTGCTGTGTTGACCCCAAGGTAGCAAGGTTAACCAATCTAACCAATTACGTGCCACGCTGTATTCCGGTGACTGTGGATCTAGCAT
Organism: Pseudomonadota bacterium; assembly: GCA_034722175.1. Classification (GTDB taxonomy): domain Bacteria; phylum Pseudomonadota; class Gammaproteobacteria; order Thiomicrospirales; family Thiomicrospiraceae; genus Thiomicrorhabdus. Next base: position 3,216 of record JAYENR010000117.1, read on the forward strand.
TGATAGTTTATTAAGCTCTTCTTCGGCTTTTTTCTTAGCCTCATCACTTAACTCTAAAGCGGCCATACGTTCACGAAAACGATCGCTGTCTAAAGTCTGGTCGTCTTTGATAATACCGAGTTCTTTTTGGATTTCATTGAGTTGTTGGCGTAAGAAGAAATCACGTTGCTGTTCGTTCATGTTCTCTTCAACACGTTCACGAATATTGAACTGTAATTTTGTGACTTCAATCTCTTGTTTGAATAGCGCTAAGACCTTTTCCAAACGGCTAACCAAATCAAAGGTTTCTAAAACATCTTGTAGTTTAGGGCCGTCGGCGGTGGTTAAACTGGCGGCAAAATCTGCTAAGTGAGCGGGTTCATTTGGATTGTAACGATTTAAAAAGTACTTTAACTCTTCACTGTATAAAGGATTTAGTGGTAACAGTTCTCTAAAAGCGTTCATGATCGCTAAACCATAAGCTTTAAACTCTTTATCTGATCCGACTTTACTGTCCTTCGGATAGCTGACTTTGGCTTGATAAGGCGCATTTCCGCTTGTCCAGGTATCGATCTTAAAACGTTGGATGCCTTCACCAATCAGTTGAATATAATCATCACGCTCTTTCGGTTCGTGAATGCGGACTAGAGTTCCAACCGGAGAAAACTCTTCTGGGGGGGCGTTCTCGTGATCTTCATGGTTCACAAACACCATGCCGACATATTTATGATTGCCTGCTTGAATGGCATCAAAGGTCTCTTGCCAGGCCTCTTTGTTAAGCAATACCGGCAGTTGTTGACCCGGAAAGAAAGGGCGGTCTTTAACAGGCAGTAGATAAATGTCAGTGGGTAAGGTCAGTTCAGGTTTTGCTAACGAGCTGATTGGTTTGTCTGTTTCATCACTGGCGATGTGTTCCCCATCCAAGACTTGTGCATTATCTGCCTCTTGATCCATATCTAAAGAGATATTTAAGGCGATATCATCCTCTAACAAGGTTTCGTCAACGTTGATTTGTACGTCTTGCTCAGACTCTTCGAGGGTTAAAGTTTCAGAGGATTTGATTGTGTCAGTCATGCTGGTCTTATTCACGTATTTTGTCAAAAGTGGGTTATTATATGCGGACTGTAAAGACCAGATTCAAGGAGTAAACATGCAAAAAGACGAAATTAAAATTGGCTTTATCACCGTTTCAGACCGTGCAAGTCGTGGAGAGTACGAAGACTTGGGCGGGCCAGCGATGCAAGAGTGGATTAACAGTGCCTTGAGTAATGATTGGACAGCGGTTGCCAAAGTGATTGCGGATGAACAAGATCTAATTGAAACGACTCTGAAAGAGTTGGCTGACGAACACCAGTGCGGGTTGATATTAACCACGGGGGGGACAGGGCCTGCAAAACGTGATGTGACACCTGAAGCGACTGAAGCGGTGTGCGATAAAATTTTAGACGGCTTTGCGGAACAGATGCGTTCGGTCTCATTAAAATATGTGCCGACGGCTATTTTATCTCGCCAAATTGCCGGAACCCGTGGGTCAAGTTTGATTATTAACTTACCTGGTAAACCTTCAGCGATTGGTGAGTGTCTAGAGGCGGTCTTTCCTGCGGTGCCTTACTGTGTGGATTTGATTGAAGGACCTTATCTGGAAACCAATGAAACCTTTGTTAAAGCCTTCCGTCCGAAACATGCGATTAAAAAGGGATAATCTGTGACCAATATTAACTATCAAAACGATTGTTTGGAAAACATCACTGATTTTGTTCGTTGGGGTGGTTCGCTGTTTAAATCAGCGAATCTATTTTTTGGACACGGTACCGACAATGCGTTTGATGAAGCCCGTGTATTGGTGTTTTTTGCTCTAAATTTGCCTGATGAAATCCCGGATAACTACTGGCAAGCGCGTTTAAGTCAGCAAGAAAAACAGAAAGTTACAGAGCTGTTTAGGCAGCGTATTGAAACCCGTAAACCTGCGGCCTATTTAACGGGCGAAGCGTGGTTTGCAGGGATGCGCTTTATTGTTAACGAATCGACACTAGTGCCGCGTTCTCCCATTGCCGAATTGATTCATAACGGTTTTCAAAACTGGATAGAAACTGAAGAGGTGGAATCGGTTTTGGATATGTGTACTGGCAGTGGTTGCATCGGAATTGCGACTTTACAGGCCTGCCCAAATGCGACCGTCGATCTGATTGACCTATCTGAAGAGGCTTTAAAGGTTGCACAACAGAATATTGATCAATACGGTTTAAATGATTTTGTAACGGCGATTCAATCTGATCTGTTTTCCAATCTACAAGGTAAGAAGTACGATCTGATTGTTTCTAATCCGCCCTATGTCGATCAAATAGAGATGGATGCTTTGCCTGAAGAGTTCCAGCAGGAGCCACGTTTAGGCTTAGAGTCTGGAAAAGATGGTTTGGATCTGACTCGTAAAATGCTGGCCGAAGCCTCAAACTACTTAAATGATGATGGTGTGCTGATTGTTGAGGTAGGGGTGTCACAATTTTATCTTGAACAGGCCTATCCAGAACTGCCATTCTACTGGTTTGAATTTGAACACGGTGGAGAGGGGGTATTTGCGATCCATAAGTCTGAACTAGAAGTGTATCAAGATATTTTGAATGAACGTGTTCAACCTTTATAGTTTTAGTCTTCTCTTTTTTGGGTGTTATCACTCTTGATAACATCCCTCTTATCTTTCTAATTGCCAACTCTGGCCAATTAATTGCTTAAATGACATTTAAATTATAATGACTGTCAGAAATTTGTCGGAGAATGCCCTATGAGACGTACTTTTTCCTCGTCTTTTAAAAACTGTGTTGTAGCCCCTTTGTTAATCATGATTGTTGTCAGTTTATTCATGATGACGGCAAATGCGGCTGAAAAGACCTTACAAAAATCAGATGTACCCTTGTTGGATTTGGGGTCTGAGATTGAAAGCCTTAAAGACAAAGAGAAGCACGACAAGCCTGTAACTGCTCCGATTGTAAACCCGATTTCTGAATCACACAGCAGTCGAGTGATGCCGAAAGTAAAGCCTGATTTACATGGTGATGATAAGCCACATTGGAGTTATTCGGGTGGAACGGGGCCAAAACATTGGGGAGAGTTGTCACCTGAATTTTCAACTTGTAAAACTGGTAAAAACCAATCGCCGATTGATCTACGTGATAAAGCGGCGCTTGGCACGCAAGGTTTAGCAAGTTTGGATATTGCTTACAAAGAGGTGCCGTTAAAAATCATTAATAATGGTCACTCTATTCAGGTTAACTTTCCGTTAGGCAGTTACATTAAAGTCGGTGGGCATCGTTATGAGTTAATGCAGTATCACTTCCACACCCCAAGTGAGCACTATAAAGAAGGTTTTCCGTATCCCATGGAAATGCATCTGGTGCATAAAGATGGCGACGGTAACTTAGCAGTAATGGGGGTTCTATTCCAAGAAGGTGAAGAGAACGAATACCTAAATGGCCTATTGAAACGTCTGCCTAAAGAGATCGGTAAACAGCAGATTTATAATGATTTACAACTGAACCCTGTACATTTCTTACCCGCAAATACTGAATTTTATAAATACAGCGGTTCTTTGACTACACCACCTTGTTCAGAAGGGGTCTATTGGATGGTGTTTAAGCACCCAATTGAAGCGTCTGCCGAACAGATCATTAAAATGAATGAACTGATGGGAGAGAATGCCCGTCCAGTACAACCGATGTTTTCGCGTCATGTACTGAAGTCGTGGAATGAACCTGACGAAGGTTCTCAGTTATACGAGTTTTATTAAACTCTAAAATGATTCCATTTCAAATTGAACAGGCCAGGTTGATTTAACTATCACCAGGCCTGTTTCGTTTTGCCGTGACTGACATTCCCATTCCAAGTTGTAAAAAAACTTCTAACCAGTACAATCACTCATCTATTTATATTCAATATGCGACCATTGAATGGCTCGTTATCAAAGGAAGAGTTTTGCGTTTTTTAAAGTACCTACTATTGATTGTTCTAGGAATTATTGCTTGGCTGATTAGCCTGGTGTTTAAAGGCACACGTAAAACCGTTGATATTGGGGTAGATGCTTATAAGTCGGTGAAGCATAGTGAGAGTTTTGATGAGGCTTATAAAAACTTTACCAGCAATCAATACACTAAAACTCGCTTAAGTATTCCTGAAGAGATCATCGCCTTAATGGCAAAAATCGCGAAAAGTGACGGCAAGATCAGTCAGCTAGAAATTGAATTTATGAGCGACACCATTAAGTCGATGACGCATGCCATGAAGCAAGCGGGCTTACCTGATGTAGTGGTTCTATCTGCCAAAAAGAAGCTGTTCCTACTGGCAAACAAAGCTAAAAAAGATGAGAACCCAATTTCATATTATTGCCAGACATTAAGTGAGTCAGGTTTTGAGGTGCGAGCGGGGGCGATGATGCAGATGATCAGTTTCGCCTCTTTGGATGGGCTATCAGAAAACACCTTAGCCATGTTGTTTGATATTGGTCGTTTAATGACCTTTACTGATGAACAAGTCCAACAGTTGATTGATCAGGTCAACGGTCAAAAAGGCTCGACTTACTCTGATCCAAAAATGAGTCAAGACCCTTATGCGGTGTTAGGCTGTAACGAATCCGATGACTTTTCCACCATTAAAAAAGCCTACCGAAAAATGGTTAAACAGAACCATCCTGATTTTATGCATGGGCAGGGAATGGATGATGCTGAGATTAAAGCTGCTACCGAAAAAATGCAGGATATTAATGCGGCCTTTGAAGATATAAAGCAGCGAAAAGGTCAGTAAGCCTCATTTTTTAGGTTGTAATGAATGGTTTCGGAAATTGATTCAAAGTGGTCAGCTAGAGTTAGAGATGATCTCTTTTCTTTTTGGGTATTTATTAATAATATTAAAGCATTAGTGAAATGACAGGATTTATTGGTAAGTAGCTTAAAAAACAATGAAAGTAATATGCAAGATGGAACTGTGAACTCTTAACCTAAAGACAAAATTGTCTGGATGGGTGCTTTGTATGTGTTGATATTCATGTTGTTTTTAACTTATAACAGTGAAAAGCACCCTTAGCCTATAGTAGAGTGGGCGGAAATAACGAAAGCTCCTGAAAGCCCTAAGCAAAGGAAGTTGCTGGTGAGATTGTAAATATTAAACTTTTGCTTTCTCTCAGCTTAAAAGTGGAAAAGGAGTGTGCTTTTTGCTTAGAAACCACTCAAATAAAACTCACCAAGCCTTGTTAACAGAATCCTTGAGAAGGTTAAGCCTTACTTAGATCAAATGACGAAATAAACCTCTGTCTTTAATTACGTTTTTTATCTAGCGTCTTTAATGTACATGGCTGTATTGTTGTTTCTCATTTCTATTTCAAATAACTTACTCACTTTGATTAATTCACTGAGTTTCTTATAGCCATAGTTGACCGGGGAAAAAGAGCTGTTATTCGAGATATAGCTGCCAACCCCACCAAGTTGAGACCAGCCATCTTCTTCAGAGGTTTGCTCGACAGCTTTTCTGAGCAACTTAACCAACTCAGTATCACCGCGCAATTCATTGCGTGACCGCTTCCTGACTCCCTCTTCATTTTCAATGTCTTCTTCTGTTGTGGCGAGTAAGTTTTCCGTAAAAATAAATTGAGAACAGGCATGTACAAAGGGTAGAGGGGTTTTCTTTTCTCCAAATCCGTAGACCGGCATACCACTTTCAAGGATTCGCATGACTAATGGGGTAAAGTCACTGTCGCTGGTCATTAGAGCAAAGGCATCCACATTTTTGCTATATAACAAATCCATGGCATCAATAATCATGGCTGAGTCGGTTGCATTTTTTCCAGTGGTGTAGGCAAATTGCTGAATCGGTCTGATGGCATTTGGGTGAAGCTGTTCAATCCAACCTGTCAAATGGCTGCTTTTCCAATCACCATGTGCATGGCGAACGTTGACAGTGCCGTACTTGGCTAACTCTTCAAGGACACCTTCAATCGATTTGTAGCTGACATTGTCACAATCAATCAGTAAGGCAATTCGAGTATTGGTTTTCATTTATGATCCTTAGGATAATGAAAGTAAAATAAACGACGAAGCTTTGTACAATAAAAATCTTTCAAAACGTTTTCAAGCGCCCATTGTTGGTTGTAAGTTTCTGCTTGTTTAGGGGGCAATGGTTTTCGTTTTTTCTGGTTTTGCTCGACTGAAATTAACTTGGCTAAGTCGGCCATTTGTTCAGCCAATAAATCCAGTAGATCATCTACTGAAAGAATACCGACCAAACCACCGCCATTATCGACAATCGGAATGCGTTTTGCACCTTTGATACGCATGACTCTAACGGCATCCATTAAGTCGATGGACTCATTGACTAGCACTAACTGATTCAAGTTCAATATTTTCAGCGAGTAGTTCGATAACAATATCACGACCCGTCAGCATGCTAGCTGGAACAAGGTTTTCATTGAATTTTTCGACCACCAATACCGTTCCAACGCGTTCTGATCGTATTAAGCTAATCGCTTATTGAATGGTGTTCGTCTTATAAAGAAACACCACCTCTCGGTTACAATATGCACCAACAGCTATATTAACTTCTTAAGTTAATCACCTGCTTAGTAAGTTAAGCGATGTTAGAAATCCATATAATGATTTTTAACCTATATGGACACTGCTTGCTTGTGGACCTTTGTCTCCCATCTCTTCAGTAAATTGGGCGCTATCTCCAACTTTAATGTGATCAAAATCCACGTTGGTTAAACTGTTTCGATGGAAATAAATCTCCCGATCATCTATTGTTTCAATGATACCGTAATCCATCTCTGGAAAAAGTTCTTTAATAATGCCATGTGGTGCAGTTTGATGCTCTTTAACCTCACCGCGTTGCTTAAGAACAAAGTCTTGAAGTTGACGGCGAACTGCATCAAACGCATCTCTAATCGCGACATAAACGTCCTCATGAGCGTGATTTTGATCTGATTGCTTGCTAGCAACGATTTCATAACCTGGCACGGTCACATCTATTTTGATCTTAAAAAGATTACCCTGTTGATGGTTCTTATGGGGTTCTTCAATTACAACTCGACAACTGATAATCTCTTTAGAGAACTGTTCAAGCTTTTGAGCTTTTTCCGTGACATTTGCCTCAATTGAATCTGAGTGCTCCATGTCTTTAAAGGTGATTTGTAGTGGAATCTGCATGTTATCTCCTCAATCCTAAAGGTTTTTGGTTGAACTGCTCGCTCATTTTTAAGTGGATATCAACCGTTACTTGGACAGACGCTGTTTAATACGCTGATAAGCTTCTTTGAGCTCTTCGGCAACGATCTTGGCATTACCCAGTAACTCTACAGACGTCTCTTTGGTGGTATCAGCTATCTCAGCGGCTTCAACTTTTAATGTTTGCCACTGTTTTTCAGCCGGTTCAAACTCTTGTTTTACTTCCATGGATGCAAGATGCAATTGTAATTTTATTTCATCACGTTCGACTTTAAGGTTTTCAAATAAAGTTTCGAACTCTTCTTTGGTTGAGGTGGCACCTTTTGAAATGCGTTGATTGAGATGACGGTAAGTCAGTTTCAGTCGTTCACTCTCTAGCTTGGCTTTTTCCAGCAACTCTTCAGAAGTCTCTTGGGTGTCATCGGCTATGTCAGCCACTTTTAATTTTAGGATTTCCCATTGATATTCCGCGGCGGCAAACTCTTTTTTCACTCCATCAGAAGCACGATGCAATCTTGCATTTATTTGCTCGCGCTCCTCTTTAAGTTTCTCTAATGTATTCTCATACTCACTTTTAATTGTCATGGTGCGCCTCGCTTGTCTTGAATTTAGATAAAAAACCGCATTGAGATAAAACACGTTATTTATCGTATTGTTAGAACGACATAATCTATTTTAACTTATTTTTTTAGTAAGTTTGCTGATGATTTTCTTAAAGAAAGCGGAATAATGATTCTTATCAAGAATCGTTGATGTTTGAGGAGGTGTTTACGAACAGCTAAAATCAAGCACAGCAGGCCTGGTCAGTTTTAAAATTAATACTGATCTCGATAAGGATCAATAAACGCTTTTGGAATCGGTTTGGGTTTGTGGCGAGTTAAATCAATACACACATAGGTTACAGTCGCAGTAAACACGGTTTTTTGATCGCTTTTACGGATAATCTGAAAGTGTCGTTCTCTTAAACAACAGCCTTTTTGTTCTCCAATCCATGCGCCAACCAAGAGTTCATCGCCCAAGTAACAGCTGGCGTGATATTTCATGGTGTTTTCATATACGGCCATGATTCTGTTTAATTGTTTTTGAGTGTCGTGGGTGATGCCGACCGATTTACTGTGTTCCCATGCGACTTGTTCCATCCATGCCAGATAGGTTTTGTTATTGACGTGCCCTAAAAAATCCAGTTCGTCTTGAGTGACGGTGTGTTGATAAATAAATGGATTTGGGTGCGACCATTTCAATGAACTCATTCGTTTTTAAGCCTGTGTTTGGATAGGAAAAGTAGCTGGTTTTAGGTAGAATACAGCGATTATAACGAATATTAGAGAATGGATTATGTCGGGCAATACAATTGGTCAAAATTTTAGAGTCACCACCTTTGGTGAAAGCCACGGAATTGCATTAGGTTGTATTGTTGATGGTTGTCCTCCAGGAATGGAATTGTGTGAAGCGGATATTCAAGCAGAGCTGGATCGTCGTAAGCCAGGCACTTCTAAACATGCCACAGCACGTCGTGAAGACGATGAAGTGCAAATTTTATCGGGGGTGTTTGAGGGTAAAACCACTGGAACTCCGATCGGTATGATTATTCACAATAAAGATCAGCGCTCTAAAGATTACTCTAAGGTGGCAGAAACCTTCCGTCCAGCACACGCAGATTACACCTATACACAGAAGTACGGCCTACGTGACTATCGTGGTGGTGGACGCTCTTCTGCCCGTGAAACCGCAATGCGAGTGGCGGCAGGTGCGATTGCTAAAAAATATCTAAAAGAGCGTTTGGGTGTTGAGGTGAAAGGGTATTTGTCTCAGCTTGGGCCAATTAAAGTCGAAAACGTCACTTGGCCGTTTGATAACAGCAATGAATATTTCTGTCCGAGTCCAGAAAAGAGCGAAGAGATTCGCAGCTACATGGACAACCTGTTAAAGCAAAAAAATTCTGTCGGTGCGAAGATTACGATCGTGGCTAAAAATGTACCCGTTGGATTGGGTGAACCGATTTTTGATCGTTTAGATGCCGAACTCGCGCATGCCTTAATGAGCATTAATGCAGTGAAAGGAGTGGAGATTGGAGATGGCTTTGCAGTAGCTGGTCAATTAGGTACGGAACACCGTGATGAGATGACACCAAGCGGCTTTGAATCAAACCATGCAGGTGGCATTTTAGGTGGTATTTCAACAGGCCAGGATATTGTGGCACACATCGCTCTAAAACCGACTTCAAGCATTATGACGCCAGGTCGTAGTATCAATGTTGAGGGTGAAGAGATCGAGATGGTGACCAAAGGCCGCCATGATCCGTGCGTGGGAATTCGTGCGACCCCAATCGCAGAAGCCCATATGGCGATGGTGTTGTTAGATCACTTTATGCGTAACCGTGCTCAAAACGGCGATGTGGTGCCTCCAGTGATGGATTTAGCTCAGGCCAGTGACTAAGTCAAAACCACCTGTAAAAGATTGTTCCTATAAGACAGCCTATTCACGGCTGTCGATTCACTATTTTTTCTATTTCTCCGTTCTTGGCGCCTTACTGCCTTATTTAGGTCTGTATTTTCAGTCTTTATCGTTTAGCCCAATTGAAATTGGTCAGTTGATGGGGGTCTTGCTCGCTACCAAAATCATCGCCCCGAATATTTGGGGGTGGTTGGCAGATCGCTCGGGTTTATCGATTAAATGGGTACGTTTAGCCACGGGATTGACCGTCTTAACGGGTATAGGTTTGGTGGTGTTTAACAGTTATTGGGCGCTGTTTATTACCATCCTATTTTTTAGTTTTTTCTGGCACGCTTCGTTACCGCAGTTCGAATCCTATACCTTTGGTTGTTTAGGGGATCAGAAACACCGTTACGGTTTGATTCGTTTATGGGGTTCGGTTGGGTTTATTGTCGCTGTATTGGCGATTGGTTGGCAGATTGAAGAGTTTGGTGTAC
>JAYENR010000118.1:0-13249 GCA_034722175.1 Pseudomonadota bacterium
TGATTGCAGCGGTGATGCGTAAATTACTTCATATTGTGTTTGCCATTTTAAAGAGTGGCAAACCTTTTGATCCAGAATATAAAATCCGTGCTTGACCTTGTGGTTTAAACACGGTATCTGTTCAGTTCTAAATTTGGCCTTAAATGCGGTTTATAGTGGTTTAATTCTGTTTCTGGAGTTTTTTTAGTTCATAAATGGCATCTAACGCCATTCTGGGGGTTAAGTCGTTTGGATCAAGATTATCCAGTAGTGATTCAATTTTCTCAAATACTGGATTGGGCTGAGCGGCAAACATATCAAACTGCTGAATTTCTTGTGCAGGATTGTTTGAGTTTGCTTTTGATTCAACGGGCGCTTGATGCAGAGGTTGTTGGGCAACGCTTTGGTTTTCTAATTTAGCCAAATGTTGTTTAGCGCTGCTGATCACCGCCTGCGGAACGCCCGCTAAAGCCGCGACCTGTAAACCGTAACTTTGTGAAGCCGGACCTTCTTGAACTTGGTGTAAGAACACAATATTGTCCTGGTGTTCAATCGCATCTAAATGCACGTTTACGGTATTGTCGAACTGCTCATTTAAGCTGGTCAATTCAAAATAGTGGGTGGCAAATAGGCAGTGGCCTTTAATGTGTAACGCCATGTGTTCGGCAATGGCCCAAGCTAAGGCCAGTCCATCAAATGTTGAGGTGCCACGACCGACTTCATCCATTAAAATCAAAGACTCTTCCGTGGCGTGATGCAGAATATTGGCGGTTTCTGTCATCTCTACCATAAAGGTGGAGCGCCCTGAAGTCAGGTCGTCTGAGGCACCAATACGGGTAAAGATACGATCAACTGGGCCAAGCACGGCTTCTTCTGCGGGTACAAAGCTCCCCATGAATCCCATGAGTGTGATCAAAGCCGTTTGGCGCATATAGGTCGATTTACCACCCATGTTCGGCCCAGTAATGATCTGTAACTGACGTTTATTGTCAAATAGAGTGTCATTTGGAATAAACGGTTCGTTAGAGACCGCTTCAACTGCTAAATGTCGTCCTTTGATAATGGACAGGCCTGGTTGGTTGGTCAGAACTGGACGCACTAAGTTTAAGCTCATCGCTTGTTTGGCTAAATTGGTTAATACGTCTAACTCTGAAATGGCCGCCGCGGTTTGTTGCAATAGAGCTAAAGATTCATTGAGAGTTTCTAATAGTTGTTGGTACAACCACTTTTCACGAGCCAACGCTTTTTCTCCCGCACTTAAAATCTTATCTTCAAAGGTTTTAAGTTCTGGAATGATATAGCGTTCCTGGGCTTTTAATGTCTGGCGACGGATATAGTCAGCCGGTACTTGTTCGGAGTGCAGTTTACTGATTTCGATGTAGTAACCATGTACACGGTTATAGCCCACTTTTAAGGTGTTGATCCCCGTGCGTTCTTTTTCACGCTGTTCAAGTTGCAGTAGATAGTCGCCCGCTTCATTTTTTAGATTGCGCAGTTCATCTAGATCGACATCAAAGCCTTCGGCAATCACACCACCATCGCGCATTAACATCGGTGGGTTTTCCGTAATCGCTTGATCTAAAAGAGTGGCCAGTTCTGGGTAAAGATTGGCTTTGTCAGCAAGTTGTTGTAGCTTTTCAACTTGGTGGTTTTTAAGTAGGGTTTGCAATTCAGGCAGGGCATTTAGTGCACGACCTAACTGTAATAAGTCACGGGGGCGAGCAGAATACAACGCCACACGACTTAAAATACGTTCCATATCGCCCATTTTTTTTAGCGATTGGTGCAGGTCGTCATCGTCTTGCAGTTGGATGATCTCTTCAATGCTGTCTAAACGTGCATTGATCACGTTTTGGTTACGTAACGGTTGATTCAACCAACGAACCATTAGGCGACTGCCCATGGCGGTCGAGCAGTGATCAAGAATAGCGGCTAAGGTATGGCTAGTTCCGCCATTGAGGTTGGTATCGATCTCTAAATTACGACGGCTGATCGCATCTAATACCAAAGTATCGTCTGTTTGGTAGGTGTTAAGGCTGTGAATATGTTCTAGGTCATTTTGGAGCATGGTCTTGGCGTAATGTAGGATCCCGCCCGTTGCCTGAATAATGGTTGGTTTATCATTGCAGCCAAACGCCACTAAATCTTGAGTGCCAAAGTGTTCGGTTAGACGTTTTTTACAACTTTGAGTCTCGAAGTGCCAAGCGGGGTAACGTACCAGGCCTGCTCGATTTTCAATAAACTCTGAAATGGATTCCATTAATTGATCATCGTCGGCAATTAACAGCTCTGAAGGCTTTAAACGCTCTAATTCAGCTGAAAGTTGTGAAGTATTGTCTAATTGACAGGCTTCAAAACGTCCACTGGCCACATCAAGGTAAGCCAAACCAAATTGCTGGTTATCTAAGCTGATGGCAGCTAATAAGTTCTCTGAATGATCTTCCAGTAACGCTTCTTCAACCAAGGTTCCAGGGGTGATGACTCTCACCACTTTACGTTCAACTGGGCCTTTACTGGTTGCCGGGTCGCCAACTTGTTCACAAATAGCAACCGATTCACCTAGTTTCACTAGGCGTGCTAAATAACCATCTGCCGAATGGTGCGGGATGCCTGCCATTGGGATCGCATTGCCGCCCGATTTACCTCGTGCGGTCAGTGTAATATCTAAAAGCTCAGAGGCTTTTTTGGCGTCGTCATGAAACAGTTCATAAAAATCACCCATACGATAGAACAGAAGGTGATCTGGATGCTCGGCTTTGATTGCCAAATATTGCTGCATCATTGGAGTATGGGTTGTCGATTTTTGAGCCATTATTACGCTTTTGTGAATTTAAAACTAAGATAAAAAAAGGTATGCTAGGGCATATTATAGTGGATAGCAATATTGGAGTTATAAAGATGGGGTTTGAAAGCTTAGTAACGGAAGTGGGTCAAGCGTTAAAAGAGCAAGGCAGAATGGTTGTTACCGCTGAATCTTGTACAGGTGGTATGATTGCTGAAGCGCTGACATCGGTTGCTGGCAGTACCGCTTGGTTTGATCGAGCTTATATTACCTATAGTTATGAATCTAAAAAAGAGATGTTGGGCATTAATGAAACCACCATTCAGAAAAAAGGTGCGGTGAGTCAAGAGTGTGTGGAAGAGATGGCGTTAGCCGCGATTCAACAGTCTCATGCTACGGTGAGTGTTTCGTGTAGCGGAATTGCTGGACCTGGAGGAGGGACAGCAGATAACCCTGTTGGTACGGTTTGGATTGCTTGGGCAATGCAAGGCCATGAAGAAGTAGAGAGTCAGCGTTTTCAATTTGACGGTGATCGACAGTCAGTGCGTGAACAAACCACCGAAGCCGCTTTAATGGGTATTATGCAATTATTGAAAACGCCTTAACCACTGTTTAAAAACTCAACAGGCCTGGTACAGTAAGTTCTTAATCAATTTTAGATTGATTCAAAAAGCAATACTTTTAGTGTCGGCTATTCAGGCTGGCATTATCTTAATAATCCTTCCGCAAATGCTATGATTTATCCTTGAATTATGGGATAATTTTTCGGCTCAAATTTCGTAAATTTAAATGCAGTGTCATAAATCAATAAGTCTTTGTTTTAGTCGGCAATTCGGCCGTTTTAGCTGAAGATTTTAGTAGGAAAAATCCTGTGGATTTTCAAGGTGCTGTAAACAAAAGCTCAACCAAGCTCAAAAGGAACTGTTGTAAATGAATGACAATAAGCAGAAAGCACTGGCCGCAGCGTTAGGTCAAATTGAAAAGCAATTTGGTAAAGGCTCGATCATGCGCATGGGTGACAGCGATGTGCCGCGTGATATCGAAGCGATCTCTACTGGTTCGCTTGGTTTGGATATGGCGTTAGGCATAGGCGGTCTTCCAAAAGGGCGTGTTGTTGAAATTTACGGCCCGGAATCTTCGGGTAAAACAACGCTAACTTTGCATGCGATTGCAGAGTGTCAAAAAGCCGGTGGAACGGCGGCGTTTGTGGATGCGGAACACGCATTAGATCCAATTTACGCTGAAAAGCTGGGTGTGGATATTGATAACCTATTAGTTTCTCAGCCTGATACGGGTGAACAAGCGTTAGAGATTACCGATGCATTAGTACGTTCTGGTGCGGTAGATATTGTGGTGGTTGACTCGGTTGCGGCTTTAACACCGAAAGCTGAGATTGAAGGTGATATGGGTGATTCTCATATGGGTCTTCAAGCACGTCTGATGTCACAGGCACTGCGTAAGCTGACGGCTAATATCAAGCGTACCAATACGTTAGTTATTTTCATTAACCAGATTCGTATGAAAATTGGTGTGATGTTTGGTAGCCCAGAAACTACAACGGGTGGTAATGCATTGAAGTTCTATGCATCGGTTCGTTTGGATATTCGTCGTATTGGAGCAATCAAAAAAGGTGATGAAATTCTGGGTAATGAAACCCGTGTGAAAGTGGTTAAAAACAAGGTTTCACCGCCGTTTAAACAGGTTGAATTTGACATTCTTTACGGTAAAGGGATTTCACGTGAAGGTGAAATTATCGATTTAGGTGTAAAAGAGAAGTTGATCGAAAAGTCAGGTTCTTGGTATGCCTACAATGGTCAGAAAATTGGTCAGGGTAAAGACAATGTGCGTAACTTCCTGATTGAAAATCCTGACATCTCAAAAACATTGATGGATCAGATTAAAGAGATCATGATGCCAGAGAAGCATGTTAAAGCATCTGAACAAGAAGCTGCTGCTGAGTAATTTTGAAACGTGCGGAAGACTTTTTAGAGCAACTCAAGCAAGATGGTAAGTTTGAGTTAGATCCTTCAGGTAATTTGAAGGATCAAGAGTCTGACGCGCAATTGGGTTCAGAAACCTCTGCTGATCAAGCGCGTAATCAATTACGCCAGCAGATTGAATCCAGAGCGGTGATGTTATTAGCGATACGTGAACACGGTGCCAAAGAGCTCAAAACCAAATTAATTAAGAAGTTTCCGGAAACAGAGTCAATGTTGTCGGAAACTCAAGAACCAGCAGGCCTGGTTAAAATTTTAGTTGAAGAAGTAATTGAATCTTGCCAAGAGAATAACTGGCAAAGTGACGAACGCTATATTGAACAAGCGGTACGAAGTTTGATGGAAAAAGGCCAGGGGCCGATGAAAATCCGTCAAAAATGTCAGCAGGCTTGTCAAAATTCAACTTTGATTGAAGCCTATTTAGAGTTTGAATCTGAAGAGTGGTTGGAGATGGCCAAAAATGTCATGCTAAAAAAGTATGGCGATTTAACCAAGCCTGCTAGTCGTAACGAACAGGCGAAACGCATGCGATTTTTGCAAGGTCGTGGGTTTTCCTCTGAGGTGATTTGGAAGGTGTATCGTTAAGGGCCAGAGTTGGACTCTTAACAAGCATCGATAGGCAGTACAGAATTTAAAGAGGTTTTAGTTTATACAACTGAAACCTTTGAACAGTTTTTAATATTTATTTGAATAAGGTTTTAACCCTATGACCAGTGCAGAACTTAGAAAGGCTTTTTTAGACTTTTACGTTAAGCAAAATCACACCGCTGTGCATTCAAGCCCTGTGGTACCTGCAAACGATCCAACCCTGTTGTTTACCAACGCAGGAATGGTGCAATTTAAAGAGACGTTTTTAGGGCAAGAGAAGCGTGATTACACACGTGCCACCTCGGTTCAGCGTTGTATTCGTGCCGGTGGTAAACACAATGACTTAGAGAATGTGGGCTACACCGCCCGTCACCATACGTTCTTTGAAATGCTGGGGAACTTCAGTTTTGGCGATTACTTTAAGCGTGAAGCGATTCAGTTTGCGTGGGACTTCTTAACCAAAGAGTTAAAACTGCCTAAAGAGAAATTATGGGTCACGGTCTTTGAAGAAGATCAGGATACGGAAAACATCTGGTTAAAAGAGATGAAGATCAGTGGGGATCGTTTCTCTCGTTGTGGTGCTAAAGATAACTTCTGGTCAATGGGGGATACCGGGCCTTGTGGACCTTGTACCGAAATTTTCTACGATCACGGTGCCGATGTGACGGGTGGGCCACCAGGTTCACCTGATGAAGACGGTGACCGTTATATCGAGATCTGGAACCTCGTGTTTATGCAGTTTGACCGTTCAGCAGATGGCACCTTAACGCCACTTCCTAAGCCATCGGTGGATACCGGGATGGGGCTTGAGCGTTTAGCTGCGGTGATGCAAGGTGTGCATAACAATTACGATATTGATCTATTTCAGGCCTTGGTTAAAAAAGCCTCGGAATTAACGGGTGAAAAAGACCTGTCTAATAGCTCTTTAAGAGTGATTTCTGATCACATCCGTTCGTGTGCCTTTACGGTCACGGATGGGGTAATGCCTTCTAATGAAGGGCGTGGTTATGTATTGCGTCGTATTATTCGTCGTGCTATTCGTCACGGTTATAAATTGGGTCAAAGTCAGCCATTCTTCCACAAGTTGGTAGATACCTTAGTGGAGCAGATGGGGGAGGCCTATCCAGAGCTGAAAGCCGAACAAGACAATGTTATTCGTGTGTTGAAACTGGAAGAAGAGCGTTTTGCTGAAACCTTAGAAAACGGCATGAAATTGCTGGAAGAGTATATTGCAGGGCTTGATGGGTCTGTGATTGCCGGTGATATGGCGTTTAAACTGTATGACACCTTTGGTTTCCCATTTGATTTAACCGCCGATGTGGCACGTGAAAAAGAGCTAACGGTTGATGAGAAAGGCTTTAAAGCGGCGATGGAAGAACAGCGTGAGCGTGCGCGTTCTGCGAGTTCGTTTGCAGGCACCGCTCAGAGCCGGGTTGATTTTGAAGGTGAAACGCAATTTATCGGTTACAACCAAGATGAAGCTGATGCCAATATCCTAGCGATTTTTGTGGATGGTAAAGCGGTAGACTCCGTTGCTGAAGGCTCTGAAGCCACGATTATTCTTGACCAAACCCCATTCTATGCAGAGTCTGGTGGACAGGTTGGTGATAGCGGCAGCCTAACCGAAGGGATGCACAGCTTCCATGTTGACGATACTCAGAAGCAAGGCAAACTGTTTTTACACCATGGTAAAGCAACCGCGGGTTCTATCTCGGTGGGTTCTTCTATTCACGCTAAGATCAATATCGAAGATCGTCGTGCTAGTGAGAAAAACCACTCGGCAACTCACTTGTTACACGCGGCATTACGTCAAATTTTAGGCACACATGTTCAGCAGAAAGGCTCATTAGTGAAGGCAGATCGTTTGCGTTTTGACTTTTCACACTTTGAGCCTATCTCAGCGGATCAGTTACGTGATATTGAAAAGCTCGTTAACCAAAACATCATGCATAATGAAAATGTGGGTATGAATGAGATGGATATCGAGTCTGCTAAAGAGAAGGGTGCAATGGCACTATTTGGCGAGAAATACGGTGACGTGGTTCGTGTCGTTGATATGGGCGAATTCTCAGTTGAGCTTTGTGGTGGAACACATGTCAATTCTGCAGGTGATATTGGGCCATTCCGTATTGCTTCTGAAAGTGGGATTGCATCTGGTGTGCGTCGTATTGAAGCGATTACGGGTGATGCTGCATGGGATGCGATCTATGCAGAGGACGATGCGTTGATTCAGGTTGCCGATGCAATCAAGTCAGATAAAAACCAAGTCTCTACTAAAATTACTCAGGTGATGAGTGACTATAAAGCCTTAGAAAAAGAGTTGAAGCAGCTGCAAGGTAAGCTGGCTTCATCACAAGGTGATGACATGGCTTCTCAGGCGATTGAAGTCAATGGTGTGAAAATGTTGGCCGCTAAGATGGAAGGTGCCGACGGTAATACTTTGCGTGAAACCATGGATAAACTAAAAGATAAGCTAGAGCCTGCGGTTATTGTATTAGCGGCAACAGATGGCGCTAAAGTCTCTGTGGCAGCAGGTGTCAGTAAATCGGTAACCAACCGTTTTAAAGCCGGTGAGTTAGTGAATCATGTAGCCCAACAAGTGGGTGGTAAAGGTGGTGGTCGCCCAGATATGGCGATGGCTGGTGGTAAAGATCCAAGTAAACTCGATGAAGCTTTGGCCTCTGTGCAGGCCTGGGTAGAATCAAAAGAATAAGAAGAAAACAATGGCATTAATTGT
Organism: Pseudomonadota bacterium; assembly: GCA_034722175.1. GTDB lineage: Bacteria > Pseudomonadota > Gammaproteobacteria > Thiomicrospirales > Thiomicrospiraceae > Thiomicrorhabdus. The sequence continues at coordinate 8,084 of JAYENR010000118.1, forward strand.
TCAAAAATACGGTGGTACCTCAGTAGCCAATGTTGAGCGTATCCAGAACGTGGCGAATAAAGTCGCCAAATTTGTAGATGAAGGTCACCAGGTTGTGGTGGCTGTTTCGGCGATGAGTGGTGAAACCAACCGCTTAACGGCCATGGCAAACGAAATCCAAGAACGTCCTTCAAAGCGTGAAATGGATGTGTTGTTAACAACGGGTGAACAAGTTACGATCGCGTTGTTGAGTATGGCGCTAGAGCAGAAAGGTTATCCTGCTATCTCCTACACGGGATGGCAAGTTCCGATTAAAACAGATGACTCGCACTCAAAAGCACGCATTGAAGACATCGATGGTCAGAAAATTTTTGACCAGTTGAATTCAGGTAAAGTGGTGGTGGTTGCAGGTTTCCAAGGTGTTGCACCTAACGGTGATATTTCGACACTGGGTCGCGGTGGTTCAGATACCACAGCCGTTGCCTTAGCTGCGGCTCTGAATGCCGATGAGTGTCAGATATACACCGATGTGGACGGGGTTTATACTACGGATCCACGTGTGGTGCCGAATGCCAAACGTCTTGATCAAATCACCTTTGACGAAATGCTTGAGATGGCCAGTTTGGGTGCCAAGGTTTTACAAATTCGTTCGGTGGAGTTTGCCAGCAAATATAACGTACCGCTACGTGTTCTGTCCTCTCTAAAAGAGGGCGGCGGAACTTTAATTACTACAGAAGAGAATTTTAAGGACAGTGAGATGGAAAAACCACTAATCTCAGGTATTGCATTCAGTCGTGATGAAGCCAAATTAATGATCTTGGGTGTGCCAGATAAGCCAGGTGTAGCCTATCAAATTTTGGGACCTATTTCAGATGCCAATATTGAAATTGATATGATCATTCAAAACCAAGGGACGGATGGTAATACTGACTTTACCTTTACCGTTGCTCGTGGTGATCTTGCAGTCGCAAAAGAGATTCTTGAAAGTACCGCAAATCACTTAGGTGCGCGAGAAGTGCTGGCAGATGATTCGATTGTTAAAATTTCATTAGTCGGTGTGGGTATGAAGTCACATTCCGGTATTGCCAGTAATATGTTCAAAACATTGGCTGATAATGAGATTAATATTCAAATGATTGGTACAACCGAAATTAAAATTTCAGTTGTGATTGAAGAGTCGAAGCTAGAGCTTGGGGTTCAGTCACTGCACGAAGCGTTTGAATTAGATAAATAATTAACGTTATCTACTGCAAAATACCCGGTTAATCCGGGTTTTTTTTGGCCTAAAAAAACCTAAAACCATAATAAAAACCTGATATTATAATATTCTTATACTTGATCATAAAAATTACTTAGTTGTGAGTGGTTCATAAACTCTTAAACTAGATGATGAATAATCATATATAGGTGATTTATGTTAGTCCTAACACGGAGAGAGGGTGAGTCTTTAATTATTGGCGATGATGTCAAATTAACGATACTGGCTGTTAAAGGTGGGCAAGTGCGAGTAGGGATAGAAGCACCTAAAAGTGTTGCCATACATCGAGAAGAACTCTTACATGAAGAAGGTTCAGTTATTTCTATTAATAAAGCTGAGGATGTAAAAGAGTTTGGTTCTTAAAATTAGGTTTGTTGGTGCCTAAACCGATCTTTTACAGTAATGTGTTTCTGACTTTCGCCTCGGATTAAAAAATAGTTTCATAAAACCTAGGTTATAGGTTTACAACCCCCGCTAGAACTTGTATTATACGCCCCAGAAATTGGAGACGTGGCCGAGAGGCTGAAGGCGCTCCCCTGCTAAGGGAGTATAGGGTTTGTAGCTCTATCGAGGGTTCGAATCCCTCCGTCTCCGCCATTTCTACTTGTTGAAACCAGTATTGAATTAATAGTTGACACCTAGCAAATCGACACTATAATACGCCTCAACATAATGCGCCCGTAGCTCAACTGGATAGAGTACTCGGCTACGAACCGAGCGGTTAGGGGTTCGACTCCCTTCGGGCGCACCATATTTCAAACCCTGTTTAATCTAAGGTTAAACAGGGTTTTTTATTTGCTTAAGTACGAATTTAGATCCGTTTATAAAATTTTTAGATTTTACCTGCAAATAAAAATAAAAGATGCGTATAATACGCCACGTTACAAAGCGCCCGTAGCTCAACTGGATAGAGTACTCGGCTACGAACCGAGCGGTTAGGGGTTCGACTCCCTTCGGGCGCACCATATTCTAAAAGGCCTGTAGCGATTATCGTTACAGGCCTTTTTTCTTTTTCCCTTAAATTTTCCCTTAAATTTTCCCTTAAAATCACTCTGTAGCGATAACTTCTTTAGTTCCTCTGAGATAAACAGCTTTTGCTTTTTCTGATTTATGTCCTGATTCATGGAGAGGGTGGTTGGTCACTCCAGCTGCTTTAATATCATGAAATGTAAACTTGTTATCAGAAGTAACTATTTCTGCATTTATCAATTTTTTGACAATTCTCTGCCAAGCAGAATCTAGCGCATCTTTATGAGTAAGAGGTTCTCCCGTTCGTTTAATGAACAGTTTGGAGTGTAGTGGGATGGGTTTATTTTTTACAATCAACTTATTGATGATCTTTTGACGTAACTCAATTGCATAGTTAATGGCTTGACGTAATCTTGGAGTCCAAGTAGTTATTTCATCAAAGCTACCTTTTGAACGGGCGATGAAAACACCGCGTTCTGAAAGGGAGTGTTTAGAAATCTGTGTCATTTATTTATGATATTCATAAAAGGAATGACACATGAAGAAAACAGATTTCGATTTCAATAAAGCCCTTGAGCAGCTTCAAGCTGGCCAAGGCCTAACAGGTAAAGATGGTGTTCTCACGCCATTAATTAAGCAACTTACCGAAGCGGCTCTCAAAGCTGAATTCGATCAACATCTTGACCAAGGTGAATCCCCCAATTGTAAAAACGGTTATTCAAAGAAGACTGTAAAAACCAGTGTTGGTCAGTTCGAACTAGAGACACCTAGTGACCGCGAAGGGTCTTTTGAACCGCAGCTAGTCAAAAAACATCAAACTAAGATGGCACCTGAAATTGACCAAAAAATCCTTGGCCTATATGCACTAGGTACCAGTTACCGAGATATTCGTTTCCACATTGAAGAACTCTATGGGATTGAAGTCTCTGAAGCGACGATTACAGCCGTCACTGACCAAGCTTCTACCTGAACTCAAAGAATGGCAGTCACGCTCTCTGGATGCCGTTTATCCATTTATCTGGTTAGATGCGATTCACTATAAAATCAAAGATAACAGTCGTTATGTCAGTAAAGCGGTTTACACCATTCTTGGTCTGAATGTCGAAGGCAAAAAAGAACTGCTGGGGCTATACCTCTCTGAAAGTGAAGGGGCTAACTATTGGCTCTCAGTACTTACCGACTTGCATAACCGTGGCGTAAAAGACATTCTGATTGCCTGTATTGATGGCCTGACAGGCTTTCCAGAAGCCATTAATACCATCTACCCTGAGATACCGAAGTTCAGTTATGTGTGATTCACCAAATCCGCAACTCGATGAAGTATGTCGCCTCAAAGAATCAGAAAGAGTTTATGCGGGATTTAAAACCCGTTTATCAAGCTCAAACCAAACAAGCTGCTGAAACAGCGCTTGAGGCTTTAGATGTCAAATGGGGCAAACAATCCCCTCTTGTTATCAGCTCTTGGCAGCGTAAATGGGATAATCTGAGTGTTTACTTTAAATACCCTGAGTACATTCGTAAAGTGATTTATACCACGAATGCTATTGAGGTGGTGCATCGTCAGTTCTGTAAACTGACAAGAACTAAAGGTTGTTTTCCACATGAGAATAATTTGTTGAAGCTTTTGTATGCTGGCATTCTGAATTCCTCTAAGAAATGGACAATGTCCGTTCAGAATTGAAACCTCGCCTTGTCTAAACTGGCCATTCACTGCAAACGCCAGCTTGACTAGGTGCTAGATATTTAAGTGCAAACTAGGTTTAAATAGGATTTTTAACACCCTCTTCAGGAAGTGATTTGATATATAAATCATGCTTGCTATATGGAATTTCGATTTTCTCTTTAGCAAATTCTTTATAGACGGCTGTATTGAGCGCATCGACTATAAGTCCTCTGTGTTCAGGTTCATCAATCCATACCAATAATTCCAGGTCTAAACCAGAGCCTCCAAAGCGACGGAAGCGGATTCTAGGTTCTGGATCCTGACAAATGTGCTCATCTTTTTCTGCCACTCTAAGTAGTGTTTGTTTGGCATGATCAATATCGACATCGTATGCAACTGAAACTTGAATACGAATTCGTGATTTTACAAATCGGCCTGAAGATTCATTGATAATTTTACCGTTTGCAATAATGGCGTTAGGCACGTTTACTTCTAAATCATCACGGGTCAAAATTCGTGTAGATCGTAAACCAATATGAGTAACCATGCCACGCTCTCCACTATCAATGACGATGAAGTCTCCAATCTTGTAGGGTGAGTCAGCCAAAATAAAGATGCCAGAGAGTAAGTTTGCAATGGTATCTTTAGCTGCAAAACCAACGGCAATACCGATGATACCTGCCGAGGCCAGCCAAGCACTCATATCAATATTCCAAGTAATGAATATCAAATACATAATCATTAAGACAATGATGACGGCTGCCGTATTTTCAAATAAAGGCAGTGTTTGCATATTGATAATTGAGCCGGTTCTGTTACGTTGACTGGTGGTTTTCAAGCTGAAAAGTGAACTGCGATAAAAAAATTGCCCCCATACTAAAATATCTAAAGTTTGTAATACTGTGGGCAAGTAATGTTGAACACCGCTAGGAAGTACAAACGCATTAGCGGCATTATTTATACCGATGAATAAAATGGATAGTGTGATGGGAAAACGAATGGCTTCAAATATAAAGCTTAAGCTGAGTTTATTTTGTTTATGAGCCCATCTCAAAAGCCCCCATTTAATGGTGTAACTAATTGCAATTGCAATCATCGCTGCAATGCTGATTAGGATAGCCGCATCTAGCATTGGGTGATCTGATACAGTCAAAAACTGCTTAATGGTTTCAAGCATAATTCACCTAAAATAGTAATAGTTGGTGTAAATAACAGTTTAAAAGTATAACGAAGTTATCAAACTGTCAAATGGTCTTATCGGAGATAAGTGAATGGAATAAAAAGAGGCCTGGTTAAA
>JAYENR010000119.1:0-13174 GCA_034722175.1 Pseudomonadota bacterium
ATTACGCTGTGCATACACCACTTTACGTTGCTGATTAGAAATATCATCAAACTTTAGAAGGTTGGCACGTTCATCCTGGTGCATACGTTCAACTTGTTTCTGAGCACGTTCAATCGATCTGGTGACCATTTTGTGTTCTATGGCTTCATCCGCTTTCATACCTAAACGTTTCATCATTGACTTCACTTTATCTGAAGCAAAACGACGCATCAAATCATCATCCAAGGACAGATAGAAACGAGTCATCCCGACATCACCCTGACGACCAGAACGACCACGTAACTGGTTATCAATACGGCGCGATTCGTGACGTTCAGAACCAATGACTTTCAAACCACCGACACTTAACACAAAGTTATGACGCTCCTGCCAAGCGGCTTTAACCTCTTCGACTTTTTCTGGAGTTGGATTATCTAATGCGTTTAACTCTGTTTCTAAATTACCACCCAATACAATATCCGTACCACGACCGGCCATGTTAGTGGCTATGGTCACCGCTTCTGGCAAACCTGCGTTGGCTATAATCGAAGCTTCTTGTTCGTGCTGTTTCGCATTCAGAACGTTGTGTACAATTTTTTCTTTGGTTAAGAAACGTGATAAGAGTTCCGACATCTCAATCGATGCAGTACCGACTAAAACCGGCTGCTGTTTCTTTTGAGTTTCACGAACATCTTCCACGATCGCTGCAAACTTACCTTCCATCTCTAGGAACACTAAATCTGGCAGATCTTGACGCTCTGGTGCCTTATTTGGTGGAACCACAACCACTTCAAGACCGTAGGTCGATAAGAACTCACCCGCTTCGGTATCAGCGGTTCCTGTCATACCTGATAGTTTGTCGTATTGACGGAAGTAGTTTTGGAAGGTAATTGAAGCGAACGTCTGACTCTCTTGTTGAATCTTGACATCTTCTTTTGCTTCTACTGCTTGGTGTAAACCTTCGCCCCAACGACGACCTTCCATTTTACGGCCTGTAAACTCATCAATGATCACAATCTGACCATCTTGAATAATGTAATCTTTATCTTTTTCAAACAGCAAATTGGCACGCAATGCCGCATTGATATGAATCATTAAACCGATATGAGCCGCATCATATAAGCTTTCATCTTCACCAATCAAGCCAATCTCTGTCAGCATCTCTTCTACACGTTCATGACCGTGGTCAGTCAAATAAACCTGTTTATTTTTTTCATCGATGGTGAAATCACCACTCGCTGCTTTAGTCTCTTCGTCCTCTTCACCCTGCTCTAAATTAGCAATTAACGGGTTGATCTGACGATACAGTTCTGACTTATCTTCCGATGGCCCAGAGATAATCAACGGGGTACGCGCTTCATCGATTAAAATCGAATCTACCTCATCCACAACCGCATAGTGTTGGCTACGCATCACTTTCTCGGCAGAGAAAATTGCCATATTATCTCGAAGATAATCAAAACCAAATTCATTATTGGTTCCGTAGGTGACATCCATTGCATAAGCTAACTGCTTCTCTTGCTGACTTTGACCGCTTAAAATCACACCTGTAGACAGACCTAAAAATTCAAACAGTTGTCCCATCCATTCCGAGTCACGCTTTGCTAAGTAGTCATTCACAGTAATAACGTGAACACCTTGACCCGTTAGGGCATTTAAGTAGACAGGTAGCGTCGCAACTAAGGTTTTACCTTCACCCGTACGCATCTCAGGAATCTTTCCTTCATGCAGTGCCATACCCCCCACTAACTGGACATCGTAATGACGCATACCAAAAACTCGTTTACCCGCTTCACGAACAACTGCAAAGGCTTCCGGTAAAATATCATCAATTGTCTGATCATTTGCTAAAGCCGACTTAAACTCTTCAGTTTTCAGCTTCAACTCATCATCTGACAGCTGTGTCATCGACTCTTCTAACGAATTGATTTTATGTAAGTTTTTGTTATAACGTTTTAAGATTCGATCATTACGACTGCCGAACAATTTTTGAAAGATATTTAAGGCCATGAAAACGGGATTCCAATTTAACTTTATAGGTAAGTATTAATCTTTATCTAAAAACAGAAAAGATCAAACTTTTCAATTTTTTGAATACTGTAAAATGGCAATTATTTTAACACATCTGTCAGCCATAACATTATGAAACCCTTATTAAACAGTCAAAGCAGCTCCTTAAAGAAATTAATGGAACAGGCTGAGCTTTATCAGGCTCTGCTTGAGGTAGGACAGATGTGCCTGCCGACTGAGCTTCAAAGTCATTTAGTAGGGGTTAGCTTTGAAAGCAACACCTTAATTTTGCAGATTGATGACAATATCTGGACAACTCAACTGCGTTTTTTTGAACCAAACTTATTAAATGTATATCGCGATCATTTTCCGCATTTAGAGCTCAATAAAACCCAAGTTAAAGTTTTACCTATCAGTGAAACGCCTACAGCCAAACGTGCAGTTACAACACACCCTTCGCACAAGGATGCAGAAGAGATGCAGAACCTGGCTAAAGTAATCAGATCGAAAGGTTTACAAGAGGCATTACTCAAACTTAGCCGACGTGCAGACAGTGAAGAAGATGATCATAAACCATAGATACAAAAAAGCCCCGACTTACGGGGCTTCTTAATAAAACGGAATCAGAAAAACTCTACACTAAAATCTTACTGCTACCATATTTAATCGGTGCGGCATCCTCATAAGTCACTAACTCATAAGCATCAGGCTGATTGATCAAGGCACGTAATAGATCATTATTTAATGCATGACCCGATTTATGAGCGGTAAATTCACCAATAATCGGATGACCGATCATATATAAATCACCGACCGCATCTAAAATCTTATGGCGAACAAATTCGTCTTTATTACGAAGCCCCTCTTTGTTCATCACCCCTTGGTCATCTAAACCAATCGCATTTTCTAAACTTGCACCTAAGGCTAAGTTACGCTCACGCAGCATCTCCATATCCTTCATAAACCCAAAGGTACGGGCGCGACTGACTTCCTTAAAATACGAAGTGGATGAGAACTCTAAGGTCATTTTCTCAGCTGTACTGCTGAATACAGGATGATCAAATGCAATCGAAAAATTAAGACGGTAGCCTTCATAAGGGATAAATTCAGCAGTACCACCCTGCTCATTCTCAACCTTAACTGGCTTTAAGATACGAATAAAACGTTTAGCCGCATCTTGAACATGAACACCAGCGGACTGAATCAAAAAGATAAAGTGTGATGAACTACCATCCATAATGGGTACTTCATCTGAAGTAATATCAATATAGACATTATCAATTCCAACCCCAGCTAACGCAGACATTAAATGCTCAATCGTAGCAATTTTAACGTAACCCTGCTCTGCATCCTTAACAATAGTGGTGCAAAGCATCGTTTCTCCGACAATCTCCGGATTAACTGAAAACTCAACCACGGGATCAAGATCAATACGGCGAAAAACGATTCCCGTATCAACAGCTGCAGGTCTTAACGTCATAATCGACTCATGACCAGTATGCAGTCCGATTCCTTTGGCTTTTATTGGGTTTGCTAGGGTTCTTTGGTTCACGTAATACTCGTACTATTCATGCTCTAATCACACCAACTTTTAACCGCATAGTGGATAAGAAATCTAATTTAAGAATTTTTGAATTTTACCATATCTACAAGTTAAGCTTTCATGAAAAGTTAATAGAGACCTTTGCACGAGTGGGGTGCGAAAGAAAAAATGAGGAAAAAGTTGCCTGATTGCGACGGAAAACGTGGAGAATAGCTGGCTATTCACTCGTTTTTCAACAAAAATCTGGTGAATTTTAACCATTTTTATTCGTTCATTCACTCGTGCAAAGGTCTCTAATAGTAGAAATAAGATTGAAATGATTTGGTTCGGCAAACCAAGCAGGCCTGCCTATTCTGAAGATTTTGGAATGAATTAAAATAGCCAATCGCTATTAAAAACTTTTGCTAAACCAGTTTTTCATTCTGTCGAACACATCGCCTGCGGCCATATGTGTTTTTTGTGATACTTGTTCAAAAGCTGCCCCATCAACATGCTCTTTTGCATATTCAAGCAAGCCGTAGGTAGTGGCATAAGATGGGCTATTCACCTCTTCAGTTAAGCCTTTTACATCTTGCGGATAGCCTAAACGCACAGGCATATGGAATACCTCTTCCGCTAATTCAACTGCACCTTCTACCAAAGAACTACCGCCCGTTAACACCACACCAGCGGCTAGCATATCTTCAAAACCAGAACGACGAAGTTCTGCTTGAATCAGCTGGAATAGCTCTTCATAACGCGGTTCAATAACCTCTACCAAAGTACGACGAGAAAGACAGCGCGATGGACGATCACCCACACTTGCCACCTCAATTTCATCATCCTGATCGATCAACTGCGGTAAAGCACAAGCATATTTACGTTTAATACTTTCAGCCGCTTGAGTTGGGGTTCTTAAAGCAACTGCAATGTCATTCGTCACCTGATCACCCGCTACCGAAATTACGGCTGTATGACGAATCGCACCATTATGAAAAATAGCAATATCGGTAGTTCCACCCCCAATATCAACTAAACAGACACCGAGCTCTTTTTCATCTTCAGACAGAACCGCTTCACTTGAAGCCAATTGCTCTAAGATAACATCAGCGACTTCTAACCCACAGCGCTCTACACATTTGGTAATGTTTTGTGCCGCACTGACTGAACCCGTAACCATATGAACCTTGGCTTCTAAACGAACCCCAGACATACCGACTGGTTCACGAATCCCACCTTGACTATCAATGACGTACTCTTGCGCTAAAATATGTAATACACGCTGATCACCTGGAATAGCAATGGTTTGTGCCGCATCCATCACACGTTCAATATCATCCGGCTGAACATCTTGATTTTTAATCGCCACCATACCATTTGAGTTAAAACTCTTAATATGACTGCCTGCAATCCCAACATAAACCGATTCTGCAGTCACGCCAGACATGCGCTCAGCTTCATCAATCGCTCGTTGAATAGACTCAACCGTGGCATCAATATTAACAACCACGCCTTTTTTAAGGCCTCGAGAAGGATAAGTCCCCATACCAACAACTTCGATTTCACCATCGGCTTTAATTTTACCGATAATAGCGGCAATCTTTGAAGTACCGATATCTAACCCTACAACAGTGTTTGAAGCTTGTTGTTTTCGAGCCATGTTTGTCCTTACCCTTCCAAAAAATTAATCTGTCACTGAAAACGTGAATATTCTACTTGCATCAAAGAATTATTTAGTCAATAACTCTCTTGATTGAAAAACCATTACTATATCGTAAATCATAAACTTGTGCTGACTTTCTCAACCCATCCTTTAGATGTTCATAGGCTCGAACAAAACGGGTTAACTGGGATAAATCCTGCTCCTTGGCAATCAACAAAACCGGGCCATCCATAATCTGTACTTGCCACCCCCCTTCTGGGGATTCAACCAATTGAGAAACTGGCCACTCTAACTGATTTAAAATCGCTTGAAACTCTGCCAATTTAGCTAATATTTTCGAAGAGTCTAACAACTCTCCATCTAAACGAACAAAGTTCTCAAACTCAGCCACACTAGAGGGAAAAAAAACCTCACCCTTGTGATTGATCAAACCATTATCACTCCAACGAGCAACGGGGTTTTGCTCTTCAATAGAGATAATCAATTGGTCTGGCCAGCTACGCTTAACCACTGCCTGACTCACCCAATCCAAACGAGTTAAATCGGACTGTATCTGATTCAGCTCCACCTCCCAGAAAGAGACTCCCACATAAGCACTTAAAACTTGATCAATCTCTTCCTGACTTAATTGTTTCAATTCCGAGGTCAATTTAACTTGCTGAATCGGTCGATCACTGGCCATCTCTTGGCGCAATAAAAACCACGCCAATAAAGAAATGACGACTAAACCAGCCAGGCCTGTCCAAAAGACTTTCTTGCTTTTCCAGTTCACAAGGTACTCTTTAATATCTCAGCAACCAACTGCTCAAATGAACGTCCGGTTTCACTAGCTGCCATTGGAACCAAACTATGATCCGTCATTCCTGGTACCGAATTGAGTTCTATTAACCAAGGGGTGTTGTTTTCATCCAGCATCACATCAACTCGCCCCCAAGTTTTAGCACCTACCACCTTAAAAGCTTCTAGAGCAATCGTTTGAATTTTCTCTTCTAACTCGGCAGGTAAGCCACACGGGCAGATATATTGAGTATCGTTGGACTGATATTTAGCTTCAAAGTCATAAAATTCATGAGACGTTTTTAACTGAATCAGAGGTAGAGCTTCACCATTTAAAACAGCAACGGTGTATTCCGATCCCGTCACCCACTGCTCAATCAACACTTCCGAATCATACTGCTGGGCAAACGCCACCGCTTCTGACAACTCGTCTAAAACATTGACTTTGCGCATACCAATACTGGAACCTTCATGACTTGGCTTCACAATCACAGGAAATGGAATATCAAACTTTGCTTGATCAAATGGTAAAGACTCTGACACCCAAATAAATTTAGGTGTCGGCAACCCTGCTCCCTGCCACATCCATTTTGTGCGCAATTTATCCATCGCAATAGCTGAGGCTGCCATACCACTGCCAGTATAAGGCAAATCTAAATCATCTAAAATGGCTTGCACCGTGCCGTCTTCACCCCAGCGACCGTGCAAGGCGATAAACGCTCGATCATAATTTAAAGCAATGTCTGTTAACTCGTCAATTGAACTGACATCACAGGCAGTTGCGTCAATACCTTGTCTAACCAAAGCATCGGTTACTGCTTGACCACTTCTTAAGGAGATCTCTCTTTCGGCGGCTTTTCCCCCCATCAATACAGCAACTTTACCAAACTGCATTAGTTCTTTTCTCCTGAAACTGCTTTCCATCTCTTAGCGACCTGACCGACACTACCCGCACCCATCACTAATACCACATCATCGTCTTGCAACACTTCATTGGTAATATCATCTAGCTGATCAAAACTTTCTGCATAGATACCTTGGTGCCCACCTCGTAAACGCATCGCTTGCAATAATGACTTTGAATCAAAGGATGGCAATACCGCTTCACCTGCCGCATAGACATCCGTCAAAATCACCACGTCCGCTTCTAACAAAGCCTGGACAAAATCATCAAACAGATCACGAGTACGTGAGTAACGGTGTGGCTGAAAAACTAAGACCAGACGTTGAGCTTTAAAGGCTTCTTTGGCGGTACGAATCGTAGCGGTAAGTTCTGTTGGATGGTGGCCATAATCATCTACTAAAGTAACAGCCTGACCACCAATTTGACGTTGTGGATAGACCTCAAAACGTCGACCTACGCCACCAAATTGATTCAATGCCTGTTGAATGGCAGGCACCTCTACATTCAATTCTAGCGCAATGGCAATCGCCGCCAAGGCGTTTTGCACATTATGCAGACCAGGTACATTTAAAGTCACATCAAAGCTCTGTTCACGACCTACCAATACTTGAAAATGCATCTTTAAACCATCAGCTTTGACATTGATTGCACGAATATCCGCCTGCTCGTCAAAGCCATAAGTCATCGCTTTACGGGTTAACTTTGGCAACATTTTACGGACATTTTCATCATCCAAACAGACAATCGCTAATCCATAAAAAGGCAAGCCATGGATAAATTCTAAAAAGGTGTTTTCAAGTATTTGATAGTCACCCTGATAAGTTTCCATATGGTCTTCATCAATATTGGTGACCACAGACATCATAGGAGTAAGGTGTAAAAAAGAAGCGTCCGACTCATCCGCTTCAGCGACCAGATATTTACTCGAACCTAAACGCGCATTAGCGCCAACTTGGTTCAGCTGCCCACCAATCACAAAAGTAGGATCTAAGCCACCTTGAGTCAATACTGCTGCCGTTAAACTTGTCGTGGTGGTTTTACCATGCGTACCGGCAATGGCAATTCCAAAACGCATACGCATCAACTCTGCCAACATCTCAGCACGGGGAATCACTGGAATACGGGCCTGCTTAGCCCACTCTACTTCAGGGTTATCGGTTGGTATAGCGGTAGAAACCACCACAACATCGCTCTGTTTAACATGACCTGCATCATGACCTAATTGAATTAACGCTCCCAAGCTTTCAAGCCTGGCAACCGTTGAATTGCGCTTCAGGTCTGAACCACTGACGGTGTAGCCTAAATTTAAACAGACTTCAGCAATACCGGCCATACCGACACCACCAATACCGACAAAATGGATCTGTTTAACCTTCTCTTTCATGGCAACCTATTCTTTGTAAAGTTCAACATATATAAAGCAATATGATACCGTGGTTTGCTTGGCGTTAAGAGTGATTATTAACAAGAAATGGATTTTTTTTACAAAAAAATAAACAGGACAAGAAATGGATTTTTTTTACAAAAAAATAAACAGGACTTTGAATTGATTAGAAAAAGCGTGATTAAAATGCTATTGAAGCGTCGATCTGTTTTTAGAGTCTTCGGAACTCAATAGGCCTGGTGATTCCACAGGCAAAGGAATCACCCAGTAATACTGACCTAAAATGGCCGCCAATTCCGTTGGTTTTTTTAGTGGATCAGTGAGTTCAAAATGATTGAGTGAGGAACTATGTAGCACCTTAGTTGTCATCGCCTCTTCAATCATCAACAAAATCAAATCCGCTCCCTCACCTATTAAAGATCCTTCGCTAGGATTCCACCACAACAAACGTTCTGGATAGGCCTGTTCAAAACTCGGTAAAGGGACAAGTTCTAACTGAATCCACTCAAGTGGCTGAGGATGTTCGGCATGATCGTTTTTATTTTTCATAAAATAATCATACCGTAAATAAAGCTTTTAAAAAAATGAGGTGTTTTGCCATTGCAACAAACACCCTTCATAGAACCTAAAGTAGCATCTCTTTGGCATCAATGATTGATTCAACTAAACGATCAATATCTTGTTTATTGTTATAGACACCTAAAGAAGCACGAATGGTCGCGGGTACATCAAAATGCTGCATAACCGGCATCGCACAGTGGTGACTGGCACGAACGGCCACCCCATCTTGATCCATTAAGGTTGCCATATCGTGAGGGTGCGCGCCCTCTAAAATAAACGATACAACCCCACCTTTATTTTCGGCTTCACCAATAATACGCACACCTTCAATCGCTTTAAGCTGTTCGGTGGCGTACTTTAATAGTTCCGCTTCATAAGCCGCGATACGGTCTAAGCCAATCTCTTGCATAAACTTCATTGCAGCGGCCAAACCAATTGCACCTGAAATATGCGGTGTCCCAGCCTCAAACTTGTAGGGCAGAACATTGTATTCCGTCTTTTCAAAGGTGACTGAGTAGATCATGTCACCACCACCTTGATACGGAGGCATCACATCTAAAAGCGCTTCTTTACCGTACAGCACACCGATTCCAGTTGGGCCATACATCTTATGACCTGACAACGCATAAAAATCACAACCGATATCCTGCACATCAACCGTCATATGGGGTGTGGCTTGAGCACCATCAATCAATACTTTTGCACCAACTGAGTGTGCAATCTCAGTCATCTCTTTAACAGGATTAATGGTTCCCAGAGCATTCGACATATGGGTAATTGAAAGTAGCTTGGTTTTTTCTGAGACCAAGTTTTTTAGAGCATTCAGACAAACTTCACCACGATCATTCATGCGCAATACAATCAGGCGAATGCCCATTTGATCACGTAACAGTTGCCACGGCACGATGTTCGAGTGATGCTCCATCTCGGTGACAATCACTTCATCACCGGCTTTTAAATTGGCCTGTCCCCAGCTATGAGCCACCAAGTTAATCGCTTCGGTCGTGCCACGAACAAACACAACTTCTTTAGTCGACTTAGCATTCAAAAACTGACGTGTGGTTTCACGTGCGCCTTCGTACAGTTCCGTAGCACGTTCACTTAAACCGTATACACCGCGATGCACATTGGCATTTTGCTCACGATAATAACGATCTAAGGCTTCAATTACCATTAATGGTTTTTGGGAGGTCGCCCCTGCATCCAAATAAACTAATGGCTGACCATTTTCAACTTGTTGTAAAATTGGGAATTGTGCACGAATTTGTGCAAAATCTAACACGCTGCCATCCATGAATTAACCGTTATGTTTGTTTAATTTTTGAGAAAGAATATCCGCAATCCAATTGCGAATTTCTACTTGATTAATGCTCTCGACTGGTTCTAATAAAAATGCTTCGGTAATCATTTGAATCGCTTGTGGTTTTTTAATACCACGTGCCTGCAAATAGAAGATCTGATCAGCACTGATCTGCCCCGTTGCTGAACCATGTGAACACTTCACATCATCCGCATAGATCTCTAACTGAGGTTTGCTATCCATTTTGGCTGTCTTCGACAATAACAAATTTTTGTTATCCATCTGACCATCCGTTTTTTGTGCCGCACGTGCCACTTTAATCATGCCATCAAACACACCAACCGCTTGACCATCTAATACATACTTATGTAACTGCTGGCTCAAACCATTCAGATCATTGTGTCCCGTATAGGTACGCGAATCAACCGTTTGTCTGTCCCTTGCATAGCAAGCACTATTTTGAATGGTTTCAATATGGTCACCATTCATTTCTAAATGATTCTGATGACGTGAAACCAAGCTACCCACACCCGCATAGAAGCTATTAAATAGGCTATTTGCACCTTGTTTAATAAACTGATTATTGAAGTAGTAACCTTGAACATTCTGCTCTTGCAAAATGACCTGCTTCACACGTGCGTATTTAGCGACATCAATTTGAGTCACGACATTAGTGGAGGCATTAAACTCAGTTTGCTCGGATAAACTCACATAAGCTTCAACCAAGGTCAGTTCAGCATTTTCTTCTACCACAATCCGGTTACGCAGGTTAGAAACATGCTGATTTTGGGTTTGAACATGCAATACAAAAATCGGCATTTCAACAGTCGTATTGGCTTTAACTTGAAGGTTAAAACCATCGTTTAATAACATACTGTTTAATAGACCAAAAGGTTCTTTGGCAACCGTCTCTTCACTCGCCGTTAAACCATCAATATAAACCGGTACTTCACTGGCATCGTTAGTTGACTCAATCGTTATCCCCTTAGGCAAGCCTGATAGATCATCGGATAAATTTTCACTAAACCAACCATCAATCAGCACAATACGTGTGGCCGGATAGCTCGGTAAAAATGGCGCAATATCAGCCATTGAGACTTGGCTCAGACCTTCTAGACGGTAATGAGTCTGTAGAAAACCTGTTAGATTAGTGTAACCCCAGTCTTCATCACGACGAGTTGGAAACCCCGTTTGCATAAACTGTTGCTGAGCCTGTTGACGTAATTGAACCACACCTGTTTTATCACAGGCTTTGTTTAAGTCATCCGTTAACTGAGCATAATGTGCCATTGCAGACTTAATGGCGGGTGAGAACTTCTTAGCCAATGCCTTATGCTCCCTGATGCTGCTGAATGATTTCATCATAACCGTTCTCTTCCAGCTCGTGAACCAGTTCAAACCCACCTGACTTGACAATACGACCGTTATATAAAACATGCACGTGATCTGGCTTAATGTAATCTAAAAGACGCTGATAATGCGTGACCACAATAAAACTTCTGTCTTCAGAACGTAACGCATTGACCCCGTTTGCCACGACACGTAATGCATCAATGTCCAAACCTGAATCCGTTTCATCTAAGATACATAACTTTGGCTCTAATAAAGCCATTTGGAAAATATCGTTACGTTTCTTTTCACCACCCGAGAAACCAACATTAACGGAGCGTTCAAGCAGGTCGGCACGCATATCTAACAGTTCAATTTTTGCTTTTGCATATTCATCAAAATCAAACATATCTAAAGGCGCTTGACCTTTCTCTTCACGAATCGCATTCACCGCTGTCTGCATAAACAACTTATTACTGACACCTGGAATCTCTACTGGATACTGAAACGCCAGAAACAGACCTTTACGTGCACGTTCTGCCGAATCAAGTTCTAATAGATCTTCACCATCAAATTCAACTGATCCAGCCGTGACCTCATAGTCTTCACGTCCTGCAAGCACACTGGCTAAGGTACTTTTACCCGAGCCATTTGGCCCCATAATGGCATGCACTTCACCCGGTTTCACTTCAATATTCAGACCTTTTAAGATCTGCTTTTCTGTTTCTTCTACTTGTGCTTCTAGGTTTTCGACTTTTAATAACATGGTTTTAATACTTTTTTAAATTCAATTTTGACGATAAATTAAGGGCGCTATAACAGCCGTTTAACCAACCGAGCCTTCTAAACTGATGGCTAATAACTCTTCGGCTTCTTGAGCGAACTCAAGTGGTAGCTCACTAAACACGTCTTTACAGAAACCGTTTACGATCATTGAGATCGCATCCTGCTCACTGATTCCACGCTGTTTACAGTAAAACAACTGGTCTTCACCAATTCTTGAAGTGGTTGCTTCATGTTCAAGTTGTGCGGTTGGATTTTCTACTTCAATATACGGAAAGGTATGTGCACCACATTGATCGCCAATTAGCATCGAATCACACTGTGTGAAGTTACGTGCTCCTTCCGCTGAAGCGGCAATTTTGACTTGTCCACGATAGGTGTTTTCACTTTTACCGGCCGACAAACCTTTTGAGATAATCGTACTGCGAGTGTTTTTACCAAGGTGAATCATTTTGGTTCCGGTATCGGCTTGCTGACGATTATTGGTCAACGCAACCGAGTAGAACTCACCAATGGAGTTGTCACCCTTTAAGATACAGCTCGGGTACTTCCAAGTAATTGCAGAACCCGTTTCAGCTTGAGTCCAAGATAACTTCGAGTTCTTACCTTCACAGATTCCACGCTTAGTCACAAAGTTTAGGATTCCACCCTCACTATCTTCATCACCCGGATACCAGTTTTGAACCGTAGAGTATTTTACTTCGGCATCTTCATGCACAATCACCTCTACCACGGCAGCATGTAACTGATAGGTGTCACGCACGGGGGCTGAACACCCTTCAAGATAACTGACATAACTGCCCTTTTCAGCAATCAGAATAGTACGTTCAAACTGACCTGTTTTAGCTTCATTTATACGGAAATAGGTTGAAAGATCGATTGGGCAATGCACGCCTTCCGGAATATATACAAAGGTACCATCCGAGGCGACGGCAGAATTTAAGGCGGCAAAATAGTTGTCG
>JAYENR010000120.1:0-2208 GCA_034722175.1 Pseudomonadota bacterium
GTACTCTTGAGGAATAAAACCTATCCAATGAGCCTGTATCACTCCCTCAGTATTTTTTAATGGCAACCTCGTTACCACGTAACCATCCAATAAACTATATGACTCCATCTCCACAAAGCGATCTACGCCATGCTTACGTATCAATGTGAGCAAAGCTGTATCCGCATCATTATTGGTGACATAAAACCCATCCAAAAACTGTGAAGCATCCGCTTTGATCAGTTGCTTTTGATAGCGTTTATCAGTCAAAAGGACTGAATCGATTCCAGTATTCTGACTTAACTTCTCTGTTAGCGGTGTAAATTGTGTGATGACCTCAACTAAACCAACCAGTTGTTGCTCATCATCAAATACTGGCATCATGGATTTGAAAGACAAGGTAAATTTACCAACACTCATTACCTGCCTAGGTTCTGGGCGGTTTAGAGTCTCACTGATTTCATGGCGAACCGCTAATAAACTGTCTCCGCTTTTTTTGGTCCAACTGCGATAGCGACTATTACCTTCAATATCAATCAACTGCACCCAAAGGTTCTTAAAGCCTTTTTGTTGGTTAATATTGGTAATGAGATTAGATAGTTTTTTACGATAACGGTGAGATTCTGAGGAAGGTTGCAGCAAGTGTTGCACAATCGGGTTTTCAGCCAAACTTAACGCCAAGGTCATTGAAGCATATTTTTGCTCTTGGATCAGAGCTTGAATGGTTTTATGGGTCTGTTGCTGATGATCCAAAATCGCTTCATGGTAAAGCTTTTGTTCTGCATAGTTATATATAGCCTGAGCCACTACAATCATTAGGCCTAACACCAGTAATAAAGTGACATATAGCTTATAACTTCGCTTCATATTTACTTAATACCAAATAAAAACACATACTTTCATTCTGTGCTTAGCACCATGTTTTATCAAGTAAATTTGAAGCTTTAGGCGATAAAGTTTCTTGGGGGTCAATAAATTTTCTGCATTGCTTAAACCGGTTTCAAATAGATTTCATATTTTCATCACAACAATATTAAACCCTGATAAAAACAGGGTTAAATCTATTAAAACTGCGAAATGGTTGCGGTCACCACTCCCCAAATCACCATATCAGATTCTTCTCTAACCGGTATCGGCGGATAGTTATCATTTTCCGGTACCAACCAAGTTCCGGTCGATTTTACTGATAAACGTTTCACGGTTAATTCACCATCCAATGCAGCAATCACAATCTTGCCATCCGCAGGTTGAATGCTACGATCCACCACCAGAATATCGCCATCTTGGATTCCAGCCTTTTGCATGGAGTCGCCCTCCACCACCAATAAAAAGGTCGCTTCTTTATTCCTCACCAATTTTTCATTCAGATCTAAACGATCTTCAATATAATCGTCCGCCGGACTCGGAAACCCTGCTACCACTTTATGGCTAAATAACGGCAAAGAAACAGTGGAATCATTGGCTGGCTGATAGAGTGAAAACGCACTGCTTTCTAACAGGCCTGTCCACTTTCCTTGATCTAAAGTTGCAGCATTCACCGCTTCAGACTGCATGGCATCCAACCACTGTTTAATTTGAGCGACTTTTGATTCAGGCACACGCATCACCTTGGTCGCTTCACCAAATTTGCCCGAGCCCTTTTTACGGCCTGAACCCAAACGTGCTCCACCGTGAATCACTCTGTTTTTAGAATCCGTCATAACCTGTCCGCTTTTCATTAAACTTGATTTCTGTTACATTAATCATAATTGTATTGGAAGTCAGTTTGGTTTGCCAGTTTTTAACTCAACTTCAGTTGAACTTTTTAAATTGAACACACCCCGCAAGGGGGTATAAAGGCCTGTGTGGTTTGTATATTAAATAGATGCCTCTCTAGCTACTTTATTGATTAAGACTCTCTTTTGCATCTATTGTTACTATTTTGCGTTGCCAAAATAGTAACCACAAAAGGCAACCCTACTCCAATCATCGAAGCTCTTCTAAACTCATTCACTGAATATTGCTCCCTCGCCTACGGCTCAAACGAAGAACTCGGCTGCAGCGTTAGCGGAGAGACGAGAAACAACGCAATATTTTAACCGTTCATTTCGTTAAGAGAACGAACAATGATTTACGAAAGGGATACTTGTGAAAAACTGAACAGATACCGTGTTTAAACCACAAGGTCAAGCACGGATTTTATATTCTGGATCAAAAGGTTTGCCACTCTTTAAAATGGCAAACACAATA
>JAYENR010000121.1:0-52152 GCA_034722175.1 Pseudomonadota bacterium
GTTTTTTATAGTTGGTTACTCTTTAAAAAACCTATAAGTTTCGAAACTTATACAACAAACCTAGCCAACGAGCCTTTAAACTTGGTTTAACCTCAATAGGATGACTGTATTTAAGCACTACAGATGTTTCATTCGGATTATATAGAGGGTGGGTTTTCCAGCTCATAATGTCTTCATAATCAAATCCAGAGTCTAAGGCAATCAACTGCCACGGTAATACATGCCCCTCTTCCTTGGCAACAGGGCCATCATCAGTAAAATCCAAATCAATTTTTTCATCTAGAATCACTGTCTTTAATTTACCCGATTCCATCCAAATTCTGACCTTCTCTCCCTCTTTCAATAAAGTTCCGTAAGGTAAAAACTGATAAATAGCATTTAAGTTTGCTACCGGGTTATCCACCAAGGGCGCACCCTCGGGAAACTTAAATTGGCAGTAACCACCTGAACAACAAGACATTTTCACTTTCCTTCATATTCAAAAGAGCGTAAACTCATAAGTAAGAACTAACCTTATTTTAAAAGCTGGAATGACATTATGGCAATTGAATCTTACAGTCCAATTTCATCAAACCTTTACAGCCCAACTATTGACCGTGTGAACTCAAGTTTGGCTTCAGGCTCCAAAATCAATCAATCGGCTGATAATCCAGCTGGTCAAGCCATAGTTAACAACCTTACCGCCCAGATTAACACTCAAGACATGGCAGTGCAAAACGTAAACGATGGTATTAGCTTATTACAAACGGCAAGTGCTGGGGCACAAAATATTAATGAAAACATTCTGCGTATGAATGAATTAGCCACTCAAGCACAAAATGGTACCTTAAATTCTCAACAGAGAAATATCTTAAACCTTGAGTTCCAACAAAATCTAGAAAACATTAATGGCTTAGCCAATACAACAAGTTTTAATGGCCAAAACCTATTAAACGGTGAGTCTAGCTCAATTGACATTGCTTTGGGAGAAACAGCCAATACCTTAAGCCTAGCCAATCTAACCACAGATTCTCTTGGCTTAACAGGTCTGGATATTTCTGATCCAAGCAATGTGTCTTTAGCCATGCAAGGCATTCAACTGGCCAGTGAACAATTACTTAATACCCAAAGCCAGTTTGGCTCTCAACAAAATGGTTTAACCGTAAGTGCACAAAACATCAGCAACCAGAGTGTCAATACCTTAAGTAGTCGTAGCCAAATCAGTGATACGGATTTTGCCAGAGCGCTAACCGAACAGGCTCGTCAAAACATTTTGAATGAAAGCTCAATTGCCATGCAAGCTCAAAGCAACCAAACAAAAGGTAGTGTCTTACAACTGCTAGGGAGTTAATCCTTCAAGTTTTGTTGTTAAGTTAATCAACCGGTTAATTTTGACCGGTTTTTTTATGCCTTTTACAAAAAAACCACATCAAGTTACAACCATGTAGCCCAGCTCTTTGCTATAATTTTGTGCTTATAACTATTAAAAATTAAGAGATCCGATGGAAAAACATTTCGACCCTAATACAATTGAAACAAAGTGGTATCAGACCTGGGAAAATAAAGGTTATTTTAAACCTAAGAATGACGATTCTACCCCTTATTCAATCATGATTCCTCCGCCAAACGTGACGGGGAGTTTGCATATGGGTCATGCTTTCCAAGACACCATTATGGATACTCTAATTCGCTACCACCGTATGAAAGGCGATGATACGCTTTGGCAACCAGGTACCGACCACGCCGGGATTGCAACGCAGATGGTGGTTGAACGCCAACTTGCGGCTCAAGGCTTGAGCCGTCATGACTTAGGCCGTGACAAATTTATCGACAAGATCTGGGAGTGGAAAGAGGAGTCAGGTGGCACCATCACCAAACAGCTTCGTCGCATGGGGGCCTCTCCAGACTGGTCTCGTGAGCGCTTCACGATGGATGACGGATTATCAGATGCGGTTAAAGAAGTCTTTGTTAGCTTGTATGAAGAGGACCTAATTTATCGCGGTAAACGTCTTGTTAACTGGGATCCCGTTCTACACACTGCGGTTTCTGATTTAGAGGTTATCTCTGAAGAGGAACAAGGCAATATGTGGCACATGAGCTACCCGCTAACGGATGGTTCTGGCGCTTTAGTGGTTGCGACCACTCGCCCTGAAACCATGCTTGGTGACCAAGCGGTTGCGGTTCATCCTGATGATGAACGCTACCAAGACCTAATTGGTAAAACTATTACTCTGCCTTTAGTTGGACGTGAGATTCCAATTATTGCTGATGATTATGTTGATCCTGAATTCGGAACCGGTTGTGTAAAGATCACGCCCGCTCATGATTTTAACGATTACGAGATGGGGAAACGTCATAACCTACCGATGTTAAATATCTTAACCATTGATGCCGCCATCAATGATGAAGCGCCTGAAAAGTATCAGGGGCTAGATCGTTATGAAGCTCGTAAATTAATTGTGGCTGATTTAGAAGCCCTTGGCTTAATGGTCGACATAAAACCCCACGCTTTAATGGTGCCTCGCGGTGACCGTTCTCACGCGGTAATTGAACCATTCCTAACAGACCAATGGTATGTTGCGGTTGAGTCGCTTGCAAAACCAGCGATTGATGCCGTCAAAAATGGCGATATTGAATTTGTCCCTAAAAACTGGGAAAACACCTACTTTGAGTGGATGAACAATATTCAAGATTGGTGTATCTCTCGTCAAATTTGGTGGGGCCATCGAATCCCTGCTTGGTACGATGAAAATGGCAAAGTCTATGTTGGACGTAGCGAACTTGAAGTTCGTGAGAAAAACAATCTAGGCAGTGACGTCACCCTTAGCCAAGACAATGATGTACTAGACACGTGGTTCAGCTCTGCGCTATGGACATTCTCTACTTTAGGCTGGCCTGAAAAAACACCAGAACTGGAAAAGTTCCACCCTACTTCAACACTGGTAACAGGGTTCGATATTATCTTCTTCTGGGTGGCTCGTATGATTATGATGGGGCTTAAGTTCACAGGTGAAGTGCCATTTAAACAGATCTATGTGCACGGTTTAGTACGTGATGGCGAAGGCCAAAAAATGTCTAAATCTAAAGGTAATGTCTTAGACCCTATCGATCTAATTGACGGCATTGAACTGGAAGACCTCGTTAAAAAACGTACTTACGGCATGATGCAGCCTGAAAAAGCCGCTAAGATTGAAAAATCAACCCGTAAGCAGTTTGCTGATGGCATCCCTGCTTTTGGAACGGATGCCATTCGCTTCACCTTTGCGTCCTTAGCGTCAACAGGTCGTGACATTCGTTTTGATCTACAACGCGCTGAAGGTTATCGTAACTTCTGTAACAAGCTATGGAATGCAACTCGCTATGTTTTAATGAACACCGAAGGCTTTGATACCGGTGTTGATGAGTCATTAGAGGTTGAACTCTCTTTAGCTGACAAGTGGATTGTTTCTCGCTTACAAGAAGTCGAAGCGGAAGTAACGAAACAGTTTGAAGCCTATCGCTTTGATTTAGCTGCCACCGCACTTTATGAATTCACTTGGAACGAATATTGTGACTGGTATTTAGAATTAGCTAAACCAATTCTAAATAACGACAGTTCTGATGCGGCCAAACGCGGAACTCGTAAAACGCTGGTTAATGTCTTAGAAACCCTATTAAGAATGCTGCACCCAATTACCCCTTTCATTACCGAAGAGGCGTGGCAGGCGGTGGCACCATTAGCTGGTAAGCATAATGACACCATTATGCTGGAACCTTATCCAGAAGCAGACGAATCAAAAGTCGACACTGCTGCGGTAGCGGAACTGGAATGGGTTAAGAAGTTTATTATTGGTGTGCGTAAAATCCGTTCAGAGATGGACATAGCACCAAGCAAACCTTTACCTGTGCTATTGACTGGCTTAAGTGATAATGACCAGGCCTGGTTAAATAATAATCAACTGTTCTTACAAACCTTAGCAAAACTAGAGTCGATTGAAGTTCTTGCCAATGAAGCAGACGCACCAGAAAGTGCGGTTGCACTGGTTGGAGAGATGAAAGTCTTAATCCCAATGGCGGGACTCATCGACAAAGATGCTGAAATTGCTCGTTTAACTAAAGAGATGGGTAAACTTCAAGGCGAAATCAAACGTCTTTCTGGTAAATTAAGTAACCAAGGTTTTGTTTCCAAGGCACCTGAAGCCGTTGTTGCGGTTGAACGTGAAAAGCTGGCTGGTTACGAAACGGCACTGAAAAACTTAGAGGTTCAACATGAAAAAATTCAACAGCTTTAAATCTGTTGCCCTTGTTCCAGCCTTTCTGCTTGCAATTGGGTTAGCACAACCGGTTTCTGCTGCTGAATCAGCTGCAGGCAGTACTCGCTATATCACTGACTCAATCGAGGTACCGTTACGAAGTGGCGCGAGTCACAAACATCGTATTAAACGTATGGTGCCATCTGGTAAAGCCGTTAAAATTTTAGAGGTTGATAAGACTGGTTGGGCTAAAATTGCTTACAAAGGCAGCGAAGGCTGGATGCCTGCCAACATGCTGGAAAACCAACCTGTTGCCAGAGACCGTTTAGCCATTCAAATAGAAAAAACCACGGCCGTTGAATCCAAATATAACGACTTACAGCTTGAACTCAGCACCTTGCAGACTCGCTATGACGAAACCAGCACGGAGCTTAAAAATGTTAAGCAAGAAAAATTTGAAACAACTCAAGAACTTAATCGTTTAAAAGAAATTTCAAGCAACGCGGTTAAGCTAGATGAACAAAACCAAGAGATGAAAGCCCGCCTTTCAAAGCTTGAAGATGAAAACGCGATTATGCGAGAGCAAATTGACCAAGCGGAAGACGTTGTCAAACGTCAGTGGTTCTTAACAGGTGGTGGTGTGCTACTGCTTGGTTTACTGTTAGGACGATTCTTCCGTGTACCAGGTAAACGTAAGAAATGGGGTGAGCTGTAATCGACGCTCTATAACCACCTACAAAAACGCCCTCAGTCGAGGGCGTTTTTGTATCTAGAGTTTAAGCCAGTTCTTTAACGGTTAAAAATCTGAATCAGCTCTTTCGCAGGGACGTAACCTGGAATCAAACGACCGTTATCCAAAATAATATTTGGCGTTCCATTCACACCAAAATACTGAGCTTGCTGCATGTGCATCGCAACAGGGTTATCACACTGCTTCTTTTCCAACCCTTTTCCTGCCATCGCATCATCCATGGCCTTAGCAGGATCTTTAGCACACCAAGCAGAGACCGCTTTGAAGTAAGCAGGCGAGTTCATGCCAGAACGTGGATAAGCCAAATATCGCACAGTGATACCCGCCTCGTTTAAAGCAGGAATCTCTTTGTGCAGTTTATGGCAATAAGGACAATCAATATCCGTAAACACCGTTACAAAGTGCTTTTGTTCACCCTTAGCTGGATAAACAATCATTGAAGACTCAGGAATCTTTGCCATCGCTTCATTACGTGCTTTGGCTTTGGCAAGATCGGTCAGGTTTTCTCGAGTATCTAAATCTATCAAACTGCCATTAAACGCATACTTACCATCTGCCGACATATAGATCACCATTGGCCCAACGGACACTTCGTAAAGACCTTTAATCACACTCGGCTGAATATCCGCTTGTGGTGCATTTGGAATAATTTTCTGCAACTGAGCCTGAATAACCGTCTTTTCGTCAGCCAGCGCAACACCTGAAAACAGCCCCGCCACAACCAAAGCCATAACGGATTTTTTTAATACATTCATTTTGAAAACCTATCAATCGATTTTTGAAGACAATACCTTACCACAGTCCTAAACGCTTTTCTGCCCTTGATTCACTACGGGTTTAGCCTCGAGGGTGATGTTGCATATGAATTTGATGCAGTCGTTCTTTCGCAACATGAGTATAGATTTGAGTGGTCGAAAGATCACTGTGACCTAACAACAACTGCACCGTTCTTAAATCTGCACCGTGGTTCAACAGGTGGGTAGCAAAAGCATGGCGCAAAGTATGTGGCGATAACTTGCCTGGAATACCCGCATCAAACGCCAAGTTTTTTACCCGATGCCATAAGGTTTGACGTGTCATGGAACGACCTATACGTGATACAAATAGAGTCTCTACCCACTTCTGCTTAACCAGTTGAGGACGTGAAGCGGTTAAGTAGCGTTCAATCCACTCAATCGCGACCTCTCCCAAAGGTACAATTCGTTCTTTACTGCCCTTTCCGGTCACTTGCACCAGGCCTGCTGATAAATTAATCTGTTCAAATGGCAATTCAACCACCTCTGAAACACGCAAACCCGAGGCATACATCAACTCTAAAATCGCTCTATCTCGTAACCCCAATGGCGTGGTCGTATCCGGTGCATTAATCAGATCGATTACTTGCTGTTCACTGATAACGGTTGGAATAGGTTTAGGCAACTTGGGGGCTTTTAGCAGAGCAGTTGGATCAGCATCTAAATAATCAAAACTGCTGCCCCACTGATAAAATCGTTTTAAGGTCGATAACAGCCGTGCATTACTCTTCTCTTTACGGCCTTGTTGCTGTAAAGAGAACAGAAAATCTTCTAACTGACTACGGGTGGCCTGTTTAAAATCAAAACCGGTCTTTTCAGAAACCCACCAGGCCTGGTAGATCTGTAGGTCTTTTCGATAAGCCGCAATGGTATTGGTACTTAAACCATCATTAACGGCAAGTACCGTTAAGAATTCAACGAAGAGTTTAGGAAGCTCGGAAGGAAGTAGGGATTTACTCATAGGCTGAGTATAGCAGAGTCAATGATAATGGAAAATTGTCTACCAGAAATAAAAAACGCCCAATTAAGGGCGTTTTTATAACAGTGCATATCTGAGAAAAATTATACTTTTTCTTTAATACGTGCTGCACGACCAGATAGGTCACGAAGATAGTAAAGTTTCGCACGGCGAACTGCACCACGACGCTTAACTTCAACACTATCAACTAGTGGGCTATAAGTCTGGAAAGTACGCTCAACACCTACACCGTGAGAGATCTTACGCACGATGAAGTTAGAGTTTAAACCACGATTTTTCTTCGCGATTACAACACCTTCATAGGCCTGAAGACGTTCATTTTTACCTTCAACAACTTTTACCTTAACAACAACAGTGTCACCTGGGTTGAAAGTAGGTAAATCTTTAGTCATCTGTTCTGCTTCAATACGCTTAATGATATCGCTCATTTTTAAGCTCTCCAATCTTTGGCTTTAATCTTTTAAAGCCTGAAAATGTTTCTTACATTTTCAATTCATTCATCCAACATAAACTAGCTTTGCTAATCAGAGGTTGAACCCTAATTGTTTGAATAACTCAGTAAGGTTATTCAGAATCTTTTAATAAATCAGGTCGCCGCTGTTGCGTACGTTCTAATTTTTGTGCCTGTCGCCAAGCATCAATTTTTGCATGATGCCCTTCTATCAAGACCTTAGGAACAGCCATCCCATCCACAACCTCTGGTCGTGTATAGTGTGGACAATCCAACAAGCCATCCGAAAAAGAGTCCTGCTCTGCTGATTGGTTATGACCTAATGCACCTGGAAGCAAACGAATCGTCGCATCCATTAACATCATGGCAGGTAGTTCACCACCACTCACCACAAAGTCACCAATACTGATCTCTTCATCAACTTCCGAAATCAGTAGACGCTCATCAACCCCTTCATAACGACCACAAAGCAAAGTGACCGACTCATATTGAGAAAGTTGCTCTACTTTGGCCTGAGTTAACGGTTGACCTTGAGGTGATAAATACACCACATGAGGTTTCACCGTGTTTTCAGACTGAATTGCCGTTAATGTATCTTTTAAAGGCTGATACATCATCAACATACCTGGCCCGCCCCCGTAAGGTCGGTCATCCACCGTCTTATGTCTATCCGTTGTAAACTGACGTGGATTCCAGGTTTTTAACTGATATAACTCAGACTGTATCGCTCGACGGCTAACGCCTGATTCCGTTAATGCACTAAACATTTCCGGAAACAGAGTGATGACATCAAATCTCACTGGCTCTCTTCCACTTCCGTGTTGATTTCCCAGTCGACGACAATCTGCTTATTTTCTATATCAACGGAAAGAATGAACTCATCCATCACAAATGGAATTAGATCACCGTGAACCCCTTCAACACGCATCACATCATGTGCGCCTGTCTCTAGCATCCCCGTTACCTCTCCTAATAACACACCCTCTTGAGTCTTCACTTGACAGCCAATTAAGTCTATCCAGTACATCTCATCGCTAGGGTTAACTAGCTGAGTGCGTTCAATCGCAATTTCGCAACCCATGTATTCACGTGCCACATCACGATCATTAATGTTTTCAAGTAAAGCCACCAGTGTTTTACCACCTGATTGGACTTTACTGTCTTCTACCTTGACCTGTTTCCACTCACCTTTACAACGGATCCACCAAGGTGAGTAGTTCAAGATATTGGCACGAGGTTCTGTATGAGAAAAAATCTTTACCCAACCTTGAACCCCAAATATGCCATTAATCTGGCCAACAATGACTTTTTCTGCTGTTTGACTTTCAGACATGTAATTATTGACCTAAGCGTTCTGGATTAAGCGTTTTTAACAATGCTTTTAACGCGAGGGCTCATTTGAGCGCCTTGTGCTACCCAGTGATCAAGACGTGCCTGATCTAAACGTAGTTTTTCTTCGTTACCACGTGCAACAGGGTTGAAAAAACCAATCTGCTCGATGAAACGACCAGTTGGGCTTTTACGCTGATCCGCAACAACTAATTTGTAAAAAGGACGCTTTTTAGAACCACCACGGGCTAAACGGACTACTACCATTTTATTCTCCAATAATTTAAATCAGGCGATGAAGAGAACTCTCTTCAACAATGTCTTCTATTAGAAATCTTATCGATCTCTTTATATTTAATTCACCTACAAACAGGCGAAAAGCGGAATTATACAGATAAACAACAACTTATTCAAACTGTTAGGCTATTTATTTTCTTTGACAAAGTTACTGTTTTATAAAAAATCAGGAATAAAAAAAGCCACTTATTCAAACAAGTGGCTTATGACATATTTTAATTGTAAATCAAATAGTTATAAAAAATTAACGCATCCCAGGTGGCATACCTCCCATGCCACCCACTCCTGGAGGAAGCTTACCTGCCATACCGCGCATCATGTTTTTCATGCCACCTTTGGAGACTTTTTTCATCATCTTCTGCATCTGGGTAAATTGTTTTAACAACTTATTCACATCTTGAACCGAAGTTCCAGACCCCATTGCAATGCGGCGCTTACGAGAACCTTTAATTACGGCAGGAAAAGCGCGTTCTTTTTTAGTCATTGACTGGATAATTGCTTCTAAACGACGAAACTCTTTCTCAGCATGATCCCCGTCTACCTGCCCTTTTAACTGCCCCATCCCTGGCATTTTTCCAAGCAGGCCACCGACACCACCCATATTTTGGATTTGCTGAAGTTGTTCTAAGAAGTCTTCCAGGTCAAACTGCCCAGATTTCTGAATCTTTTTGGCAAACTTTTCCGCTTTCTTATGGTCAATCTTCGCTTCGGCTTCGTCAATCAGACTCAGCACGTCACCCATACCTAAAATACGGCCTGCCATACGATCTGGATGGAAGGTCTCTAACGCATCGGTTTTTTCACCCGACCCGATAAACTTAATCGGTTTACCGGTAATTTCACGAATCGAAAGTGCCGCACCACCACGTGCATCCCCGTCTGTCTTGGTTAAGATCACCCCCGTTAACGGTAACGCATCATTGAAGGCTTTTGCCGTGTTTGCCGCATCTTGCCCAGTCATGGAGTCGACAACAAACAACGTTTCACACGGGTTGATATTGGTGTGCAGGTGCTTAATTTCCTGCATCATGTCATCATCAATATGCAAACGACCTGCCGTATCGACAATCAATACATCGGCAAATTGTCTTTTGGCTTCTTGGTGAGCGTTTTTAGCAATATCAACTGGATCTTGATCCGCAGAAGAGGGATAAAAGATAACATCCACTTGTTCCGCTAAGGTTTCAAGCTGCTTGATCGCTGCTGGACGATAGACATCGGCTGATACCACCATGACTTTTTTCTTTTGACGCTCTTTCAGCATTTTGGCAAGCTTACCAACCGAGGTCGTTTTACCCGCACCTTGCAAACCTGCCACCATGACAACTGCAGGCGGCTCAACATTAAAGTTAAGCGGCTCAGCTTCTTGACCCATGACTTCGGTTAATTGTTCACGAACAATTTTAATAAACGCCTGCCCAGGGTTTAAGCTAGTCGAGACTTCCTGACCGATAGCACGCTCTTGTACCTTAGTAATAAAGGCTTTAACAACAGGCAAGGCCACATCGGCTTCTAACAGGGCACGACGAACATCACGCAGTGCATCTTTAATGTTATTTTCGGTTAAACGCCCCTGGCCTTTAATCGCTTTAAAGGTCTTATTTAAACGTTCCGATAGATTATCAAACATCTATTTATCTCTCCAAAATCGACTGTTGCCGCTTTAATGTGGCGATTAATACTTAATCAGCCAGGCCTCAGTCTTCTATTCAAACTTTAATTCCGCTATTATAACGGAATATTTTGCTCAAAGTGAGCATCCTCTAATCTGGCTTGTTGATGCTTTATTAGAGAGTAGAAAACAAATTCTCTTAACGATCCTTCCCATTAAATTAAGGTTTGAAATATGGTTCTTAGTGGTTTCAGTGCGTTGATAGCGAGCATTCTCTACCTTTATGCCAGCTTTTTGCTGTGGCATCGCATTCAAACACAACCTAATCCAGTCACTCGTCAGCGCGTTTTAAAAATTGCGACGGCGGCGGTACTGCTACACTTATTTGCCTTGAGTGCGACCCTATTTGAAGGTTCTCAAATTCAGTTCGGCCTAGGTAATAGCCTATCTTTGATTGCTATCCTAGGTAGCTCGATCCTACTTTTTACCAACTTAAATAAAGACACCGAAACCTTAGGTATTTTTATTTTTCCTGCCGCTGCTTTAAGCACTCTATTACCGTTTGGTTTTAGTGACACTCACCCACTACCTCTAGAGCTCGGAAGCCATGTTTTGATCTCCATCTCTGCTTATAGCATTATGGGATTAGCGACCGCACAAGCTATTTTATACAGTGTTCAAGAAAAGCGTTTTCGCAAAAAACAGTTGTCCACCGTACTTAAAGCGTTACCGCCATTACAAGTAATGGAAAAAACTCTAATTCAATTAATCATTATTGGTTTTATCTTTTTAAGTTTTGCGTTATTAAGTGGCGCCTTCTTTATTGAAGATATGTTTGCCCAACAACTTATCCACAAAACCTTCTTTGCAATTATGGCTTGGTTAGTTTATGCCACCTTTTTAATTGGACGAGTCAAACGTGGTTGGAGGGGTCAAAAAGCCGCTAAATACAGCATCATGGCTTATGCACTACTGATCTTAAGTTATGTAGGAACGGAAGTTATTCTCTACTTTCTGAACCCTTAAAACTATAATTCCTTTATAAAATAGTGACTTAGTACAATCTTAAGTCACCTTCAAACATGCAATAAAAATGCTTATGACTCTTTTTTATCGAGCTATAAGCCGTTATAATTCTTTTCTAATTCATAATCATACTGAACCCCATTGAACTCTTTAGACATTTCTGTTCTGTTCGGCATCTTACTGCTACTGATCATTTTATCTGCCCTATTCTCCAGTTCCGAAACTGGCATGATGGCACTCAATAAATACCGCCTAAAACACCAGGCCAAATCCGGCCATAAAGGTGCGATTAAAGCCCAAAAACTTTTAAAGTCACCTGATCGCTTACTGGGTGTAATTCTGCTTGGAAACAACTTTGTTAACATCTTTGCTTCATCCATCGCCACCATTATTGCGATGCGTCTTTTAGGTGAAGCGGGTATTGCCTTAGCGGCTGGTTTATTAACACTGGTTGTTCTAGTCTTCGCTGAAGTTGCGCCAAAGACGTTAGCAGCACTGTACCCAGAAAAGATCGCTTACCCTGCAGCCTACTTTTTAGAACCTCTACTAAAACTACTGTCGCCGATCGTTTGGTTTGTGAACTTTTTTGCCAATGGCTTCTTAAAACTGTTCCGCATCAACACGAAACATAGCGAAGATCATCACGCACTGTCACAAGAAGAGTTACAAACGCTCATTGACCATGCAACCGGCCAACTGCCAGACGAATACCGCGCCATGTTAACTAGCATATTAAAGCTAGAAAGCGTTACTGTTGAAGACGTCATGATTCCAAAACAGGAAGTTGCTGGAGTTAATATTGACCAACCAATTGAAGATATTTTAAAAGACATCCAAAAGTCGCGTTACACTCGTATTCCAATCTATCGAGGCACCATCGACGATGACCTTATCGGTATTTTAAACTTGCGTCGAGCACTGCCGACATTGATGCGCAGCGATGTTACATTACGAGACATTGTAAAACTAACTAGGCCTGCTTACTTTGTTCCAGAAACGACATCGTTAAACATCCAGCTTGGTAAATTTAATAGCAATAAACGTCGTATGGCGATGATCGTAGATGAATATGGTGATATCCAAGGTTTATTAACCATGGAAGACCTACTAGAAGAGATCGTTGGGAAACTTTCAACCGATTCGAAACCTCTAATTGAAGAGAAAAGCCACCTTAATGAAGATGGCTCGATGACCTTTGATGCCAGCGACTTTATTCGTGACCTCAATAAAGAGCATGACTTCTCTCTACCCACTGATGGGCCTAAAACCTTAAACGGCCTAATTCAAGAAGAGTTAGAAGCTTTGCCCAATATTGGTACCTGTATTCGTATCGATGACTACATTCTTGAGGTGCTAGAAACCTCCTCTAATGCCATCGAAAAAGTTAAATTAGTCGATATTTCGACCTCAACAGCTGAAAAAGAGTAGAACTATGCCACATCCATTTTCTGATGATGCCGTCTGGGCGCAACTAAAACAAGGCATTATCAAGCTGGCCAAACAAGAAGTGCTGAGCCGTTTTGAAAAAGTCGGTTTTGAAACCAAAGCAGACGGTTCTTTACTGACTGAAGCCGATACTCAAATGCAAATTAAAACAGAACAGTTTTTAGCCAAACACTGGCCTGAATTTGCTTTCTTAGGTGAAGAGTCACCAACAGAAGAACAAAATGCCGCCATGCAGAGTCAACAGGGTTGCTGGATTTTAGACCCGGTTGACGGCACCAGCAACTTTGCAAGTGGCATCCCTTTTTTCTCAGTTTCACTAGCCTTAATGATCAATAGTGAAATCGTAGCAGGCCTGATCTATGATCCGAGTCGTGACGAACTATTTGCGGCACGTAAAGGGCAAGGTTCAGAGCTAAATGGTCAAGCACTTAAAGCAAAGACTGCAAAAACAGCATTAAAGCAGTGCAGCGGTATTATCGACTTTAAACGCCTAAGCCCAACCTTAGCGACAAATATTGCTCAACAGGCACCCTACTCTTCACAACGTAGCTTTGGTTCAGTGGCTCTGGACTGGTGTTGGATCGCAGCAGGTCGTGGACAAATTTATCTGCATGGCGCCCAAAACATCTGGGACTATGCGGCGGGTTGGCTTATCCTTGACGAGGCAGGTGGTTACAGTAGCACCTTAAATGAAGAAGTTGTGTTATTTCCTCAGGTGGTCAAACGTTCTGCCGTAGCTGCCACCTCTAAAGAGCTATTTACAGAGTGGCAAACTTACATTCGCAATCACTCTTAAATCACATTTTGCTCAAGCCCCTTCTCGCTTGAGCAAACCACCCCCTAAATTCACTCTCCTCTCTCCTGCTATCAACAACTGTTTTTATTTAGTTAGAAACAAATCGTGGCCAATAAGGTCTTATAAATAACAGACCCTGTTTTTTATATGGCAACCTGAGGTTAACATCATGAACACTCTAATCACTATTCAATCACTTTTGGATCGTTTCCATTCTTGCACTTTTTTTTCAGCCCTCGCCTCTTTGGGGTTACGACTCTACTTAGCCCCCGTCTTTTGGGTAGCCGGAATGAATAAGGTTGAGAGCTTTCCTGATATTGTTCAGTGGTTTGGTAATCCTGACTGGGGCTTAGGCTTGCCGTTTCCAACCCTTATGGCCAGTTTAGCAACGGGTGCTGAAGTGTTTGGAGCAGTCGCATTATTATTTGGTTTTGCAGTACGTTGGGCTACTATTCCTTTGATGTTTACCATGATTGTGGCGGCAACCACTGTGCACTGGCATAACGGCTGGCAAGCTGTGCATGACATGATGTCACCTTGGGCAAATGAGAATGCAGCAGGGGCTATTGAACGTTTAGAGAAAGCCAAAGAACTCTTACAGACAAACGGTAACTATGAATGGTTAACGGAACACGGTAACTTTATCGTCAGCAATAACGGGATTGAGTGGGCAGCAACTTATTTTATTATGTTGTTAGCACTGTTCTTTTTAGGTGGAGGGCGTTATTTAAGTGCCGATTACTGGATTAGACGTCAATTTATGCCAAACAGTTAAATCCAAGAACTCAAAATTTAGACACAAAAAAACCGAACAGGCCTGTTCGGTTTTGTATGGATTAAACGTAACTGGATTTAGTCTTGTTTAATGGTACTGTTATCCGACACCGAAATTGCTGCACCCTGAGTAGCAACAAACGAAGCCATCGCTTCCTGCATAGTGACAGTCGCAGTTACATCTGCGGCAGGTGAAAGAATCGAATTATGATCCCCAGAAGTAAAACGTAATACCCCTTTACCATCGGTTACCGAACCTGTATCCGTTAGAGCACTCATTTGCTGTAATGCAATCCACGGTTCCGTTCCTGCTAGTGGCGCAGTTGCAACACTGTTTGGCACAACCTGATCTTGTGATGCTGTGTCAATACCTACCACTTCAATCATCAAACTAGCCGTCATAATGGCAGATATATAGTTCACAGGATCCACTGAATCCATTGTGGTTTGAGCCGCTAACAAGAATTTATTAAAGTCCGCAGACCCCGCTTCAATGCCCTGCTCCGCTAAACCAGCGACAATTTCAGGACCAAACTCAGGTGAACCTGCCAATAAATAGGAAGCTTGAGTCCCTGTCATCGCAAATACTGCTGACTCTAGTTCATTATCAAGGATATCTGTAAAGACACCTCCAACAATTCCACCCAATGAGTGACCTACAAAGGCAACTTTAGTTGGGTCAATAATATTAGTACCAACCGTATTCGCCAATGATGGCAAGCTTGCTTTTAGATGCATTAAATCAGAGACTGACTGACGCACATTATCCCGCAGAGTTAACAAACTGCTTAAGTTAATATAGTGGCGACCTGAACTGTCAACAAC
Organism: Pseudomonadota bacterium; assembly: GCA_034722175.1. Lineage (GTDB taxonomy): Bacteria > Pseudomonadota > Gammaproteobacteria > Thiomicrospirales > Thiomicrospiraceae > Thiomicrorhabdus. Next base: position 15,292 of record JAYENR010000121.1, read on the forward strand.
ACCATCAGGTGCTGCATCAGTAATAGAACCCTCCTCATCCTGAGTGACGTAATCAACATCAAACTGACGTTCACTGACTCCGTCAATACGGAAAGAAGCTAGAGCATCGTCCGCAGAAATACCATGCAATGGCATATCTATCGCAATAGAAGCGTAACCTGCTTGAGCTAACGCATCGGCGATTGCAAACACATTTCCTCGATTCTGGGTCACACCATGCTGAAAGATCACCACTGGCCAACCTGCATCCGGCTTAGTTAAACCTGTCGTACCCTCAGCTGGTTTTGTCATCAGAACCGGAATAGTTACATCCGCTGTTTTCACTGGAGAAGGGTTAAACTGAGTTAATAAACTGCCTCCAACACCCGACCAGAAAGTATTTAACGGTGCAATTGGGTTTGTTTCTGATGGTGATGTTAAATAATATGGAACGGTAATTGTGCCACTGTAAATATGCGCTTTTCCTGAGCCACCTACCGCATCGGTTTTGAGTGACGTGTCTGCCATGGCAATAGAATCATTGGCTACATTCGCTTTTAGAGTATCTAACACATCAGAGGTTGACTGAGTAGTAAAGGTCCACGAAGAGACAATCGACTCATCAACTGGAATGAGGTCACTGACTGCAGTCAGCTGTGCCAATGTTAATTGACGAAGAGGCTCTAATCCTTCTAACGACCCAGTCAGAACCTCTGTGCCACTCAAGTTCTCATAGATAATACCTTTCGTTAAGGACTCTCCATCCTCATCTTTCAAGCTATCGGACACCACCATCAAATACGTGGTCTTCGCTGATAAAGGCTTGAGCGGCATAATCGCCACGGTCTGGGCATCCACTGCCATCGGGAAATAATCTACACCAGGTATCAATTGAGCATCAACACTTAACACGGCCTTTGTCGCCGGATCAGACGTTGTTTTAAAGACCTTTACACCTAACTCCAAAACATCCGCAATGGTATTTGCATTGGCATCCGTTGTATCCATGGCCTTCGTTAAGCTAAACGTAATCGGTGAGGTCGTTGAAAACCCATCCAATGCGTTCAATGCAACCGTTGGGTCACTGACATCAGCCGCATCTTCAACGGGAATATTTAAAGTACCATCTTCAGAACCTGAAAATAGAGCATCATGCGGGAATGGAATGTCACTGGTCGTAAAGTCCATGACCACACTGCCTTGTGTCTGTGCAACTTGATCAGATGTCCCTGCCACAGGATCCAAAGTAATGGTTTGATCACTGCCGCCACACCCTGCCAATAAAGCAACTAAAGAGACTAACGCTATTTTTTTGTATTTAAATGTTTTCATCCTATTCCTCCTTAGTAGTTCCAAACCAACTGTGCACTGACAATATCAATACTTGTGTCAAATTCACCCACTAGCACATGCTGCTCTGTATCCGAATCGGTCGCTTCAATTTTGGGATTACCACCCGCAAGATGACTATAGGCAACATCAATACGCATGGTGTCATTTAACTGATAGCCCGCACCAAACGATAACCACAGACGATCACTATCAGGGATACGTGGTGTTCTTAACAACTCATTTTTAATCGGTGTTTCATCAAATGCCACCCCGGTTCTTAATGTCCACTGGTCATTATATTGATGCAACACCCCTAACGAGTAGCGCATGACATCTTTCCACTCTTCTGGTTGAACCGAATCATCTTTAATATCAAATTCAATACGCAGTTCATCAAATGAACTCCAACCCGTCCAGGTTGCATCGGCTAACAGCTTAGTTTTTTGATCAATCGGCAATTCATAACTAACCGAGGCCATTGCAGGCAGAGCCACACTGGCTTCAATATCCTGATCTGCATAAGCGGGGTTTGAAACGTCCTCTGGCAACATAAACTCAGCCGTTCCTGTTGCATGGTGACTCACCTTTGACCGATAGTTCAAACCGAGCTTTGATTGGTTTTCAAACTGATACAACAGTCCGAGGTTAACACCAAACCCCCATCCAGAGGCTTCTAGATCTGCGTAGCCATCATTAGATTGCGGTACACTGGTTAATCCAAAATCGATTTTTTGAGTAAGGTTTACATGAATATACTGAGCGTTCAGACCAAAACCAACAGAGAGTTGATCGTTTATCTGACGAGAGATGGCAGGGTTAATGTTGACCGTCTTAGTTTCAGTATAAACAGCATGATAACGACCAACCCAGTCTTGATCGTATTCCACGACTGAACCAAATGGAACATTAATACCCAGTCCTAAATCATAACCTTGGTACTGACTTTTCCAATAAAAGTTTGGAATCAGTGCTACATTTGCACCATTATCATCATCACCATATAACGGCCCGGTATTTTTTACATAGGACCCATCATTGCTAAAAGGCGCATTGGGCGCAATAATGTGTAAAGCACCAATGATTTGATCATTATCAATATCGCTTAACCCCGCTGGGTTAAACCACATCACGCTGGCATCTTCGGTATTGACCGCTGCACCGGCATAAGATAACCCCTGACCACTGGCACTTTGTTCGATTAATCCAAAACCAGCAGCCATAACCGTCTGACTTGAAATGGCCAATAACACAGCCGATGCTAACTTCAATCTCTTCATTTACACTCACTCCGTTGTTCCGTAACACATTTTTTCATTCTAACACCGTGCATTAATAGGTAATTAGTCTATTAAATGCATAATTAATACAACTTGATTTCAAACAATAATTACCTTCTATTCTGTTTTAACCAGGCCTGTTCAGTTTCAAATTGCGATTAAAACTACAACGCATCTAAAGCTTGCTGCAAGCTCTTCACCCCAACTATCTCCATGCCAGAAACCCCACCTTTTGGCACATTCGCTAAGGGGACAACCGCTCGCTTAAAGCCGTGTTTAGCCGCTTCAATAATACGCTCTTGCCCGCTTGGAACAGGTCGAATTTCTCCTGCTAAACCCACCTCACCGAAGACAATTAAATCTTGTGACAATGGCTGGTTACGCATACTAGAAAGAATAGAACATAGCACCGCCAAATCGGCACTGGTTTCAGTGACTTTAACCCCACCCACCACGTTTACATAAACATCTTGATCACTCGCTTGAATACCACCGTGTCGATGCATTACTGCCAATAACATTGCCATACGGTTTTGGTCTAATCCAACGGTGACACGTCGTGGCGCACCATAAGGGGAGTCATCAACGAGGGCTTGAATCTCGACTAACAATGGACGAGACCCCTCCCAAACCACCATCACCACCGATCCAGGGGAGGCATCCTCACCACGTGATAAAAAAATGGCAGACGGATTCTTGACTTGCTTCATTCCTTTTTCTGTCATCGCAAACACGCCGAGTTCATTGACTGCACCAAAACGGTTTTTAATGGCACGTAAAGTACGAAAACGACTATCAGACTGCCCCTCTAAAAACACCACGGTATCCACTATATGCTCTAATACTCGCGGGCCCGCGACTTCTCCAGATTTGGTGACATGACCGACGAGAAATACGGCAACATTATTCTGTTTAGCATAACGGGTTAAATAGGCCGCTGTTTCTCTAACCTGAGAGACACCACCAGCGGCACTACTCACCTCAGCCAACTGCATGGTTTGGATAGAATCCACCACCATCACTTTTGGCTCTTCTTTCTGAGCGGCATGGGCAATTAATTCAATATCCGTTTCGGTCAATAGGCGTAATTTTTCATCTGGCAATTGCATACGTTTAGCTCGCATTGCAACTTGTTGCAATGACTCTTCACCAGTGACATAGAGTACCGGCATCTGCTCACTTAATTGACACATCACCTGCAATAGAATAGAGGACTTACCCACACCTGGATCGCCACCAATCAACACCACGGAACCCGGAACAATGCCACCACCCAAAACACGATCTAACTCGGACATCGAAGAGGACATTCTAGGGACTTCGTCAAGATTCACTTCATGAATCGCTTTAACCTGGTTGTCATTGGCACCACTATAACCAGCCGAGCTTGCACTCTTTGCTTTACTCGAACCTAACTTAATCTCTTTAAGTGTGTTCCAAGCTTTACAAGATTGACACTGACCTTGCCATTGTGAATATTCTGCACCACAATCCGTACAAACATAGGCACTTTTAATTTTTGCCATAATGATTTAATCCAAACAAAACATAATAAAGAATACAGTTAAGCCTTTAACCAGGCCTGTCCAGTTCTATAAAAACAAAAAAGCCCGCAAATAAGCGGGCTTTTGGATGGAGATAAGCTTAATGCTTAATATCTCTCCAATACTCTCTCTTCAAGATATAAGTCATTAGTAACAAGACTAATAAGAAAGCGATGACTTTCCAACCCAAATCCATTCTTTGGATTTTAGCAGGCTCACCTACATACTCTAAAAAGTTAGCAATATCACGAGAAACTTGTGCGTAATCCTCTTCTGAAGCATGGCGCTGAATCCCTTCTAAAACATTTGGCATAGAAGTACCTTCTAACGCATGGTTATTCCACTTACCATTGTCATCTTGGTAGTAGCTACGCATGAACGTATAGATGTAGTCTGTGCCTTTTAGGCGAGCCATTAATGAAAGATCAGGTGGTTCAGTTCCTAAGACTTCCATTGCAACACCTGGCAACATACGAGTTTCAACATTATCCACGACCTTGTTCATACCATAGGCCATCTTACTCACGATCTCCTCATCACTCCAACCGGTGTCACGCGCAATACGGTTATAACGCATATACTTTAAAGAGTGACACGCCATACAGTAGTTTGAAAACAGAACGGCACCACGTTTTAGAGAGTCTTGATCACGTAAATTATTTTGTGCGTCTTCAAGTTCGATACCTGGGCCACCTGCAGCTTGGGCTGAAAGAGGCAACACCAATAATAAACTGAACATCAATACTAGTTTTTTCATTAATGAATCCTCTCTGGAACTGGCTTGGTCTTTTCATTTATCGAGGTAAATGGCAGAACAAGGAAGAAAGCAAAATACAATGCAGTAAAAATCTGTGCTAATTTTGTTAACTCTGGTGTTGCAGGCTGAGTACCTAACCAACCTAAAACAACAAAACTGATTAAGAACATCGTCAATAACAGCTTGTATGACAGTCCACGATAGCGGATTGATTTAACCTTACAACGGTCTAACCATGGCATTGCAAATAGAACCGCAATCGCTCCCCCCATTGCAACCACACCTAAGAATTTATCAGGTACTGCACGTAAGATGGCATAGAACGGTGTGAAATACCACACTGGCGCAATATGATCTGGTGTTTTCAATGGGTTAGCTGGCTCAAAGTTAGGCGGTTCAATAAAATACCCGCCCCCTTCCGGCCAATAGAAAACAATCAAGGCAAACGGAATCATAAAGAAGACCGCACCCATTGAATCTTTAACGGTGTAATAAGGGTGGAACGGAATTCCATCAACCGGTAAACCTTTCTCATTTTTATACTTTTTAATCTCAACACCGTCAGGGTTGTTTGAACCCACTTTATGTAGAGCAACAATGTGCATAAAGACCAAAATAATAAGCACTAACGGTAACGCAATGACATGCAAGGCAAAGAAACGGTTTAAGGTTGCATCAGAGATAACAAAATCCCCACGTACCCATAAAGCTAGGTCAGGCCCAACAACAGGAATCGCACCAAATAACGAGATAATTACCTGAGCACCCCAGTATGACATTTGACCCCATGGTAGTAAGTAACCCATGAATGCTTCGGCCATTAACACGACAAACAGTAACATACCGATTAACCAAACCAACTCACGAGGCTCTTTGTACGAACCATAGAGTAAGGCTCGGGTCATGTGTAGGTAAACAACAATAAAGAACGCTGAGGCACCGGTCGAGTGCATATAACGAATTAACCAACCCCACTCAACATCACGCATGATGTATTCAACTGAGTTAAACGCTTCGGCGGCACTTGGTTTATAACTCATTGTTAACCAAAGACCGGTCACAATTTGGCTCACAAGAACAAGTAACGCTAAAGAGCCAAAGAAGTACCAAAAGTTAAAGTTTTTAGGTGCATAGTACTCGGCAACGTGTTCGTTCCAAGTACTAATAAGTGGGTAACGACGATCCAACCATCCTAATAAAGAGGCTGGCTGCTGTACTGGAGTTTGGTCTGATGACTGTTTATTATCCATTAAGCCACTCCTTCTTTTTGTGGGTCTTCACCAATTCGGACTATAGTTGCAGTCTTAAAGTAGTGAGGAGGAATTTCAAGGTTAGTCGGTGCTGGAACCGACTGGAATACACGACCCGCTAAATCAAAACGAGAACCGTGACATGGGCAGAAGAAACCACCTTGCCAATCCGCACCGACATCCGGTGAACCGATTGATGGACGGTATAAAGGCGCACAACCTAAGTGCGTACAGATTCCTACCACGACAAAGAATTCGTCATTCACGGCACGTGAAGGATTTTGACAGTAAGTAGGCTGCAGTGATTCTTGTGATGCTGGATCACGTAACTGAGCATCTTGGTTTGACAAGTTTGCCAGCATCTCTGGCGTACGACGTACGACCCATACAGGCTTACCACGCCAAGCAACGGTTGCCATCTGTCCTGGCTGCAAAGCTGAAACATCAACATCAACTGGCGCGCCAGCGGCTTTCGCTTTTTCACTTGGCTGCCAAGAGCTCACAAATGGAACGGCTGCAAAAGTGGCTCCCACTGCACCTACAACCCCCGTTGCGCCAGTTAGGATTTTACGACGCTGTAAATCTACGCGTGTATTCTTATGTTTTGCCGACATACTCTTTATTCCTATTGTTCACAAGCAAATTCCCTCTATTCTACCTAAGCTTTAAAGAAACTTAAATCAGTATCTACTGATATAGCGCTAAATAAATTTTATCTATACCCACAAAACTTTTATTTAACAGCCTGCAATCCTCAGAATCAAACAGGATTATTCACATCTACAAAGTGACAGTCTAAGCCAAACCTTTTCGCTAAATGCTCTCCTAAGGCTTTAATACCTAGACGCTCTGTTGCATGATGCCCCGCTGCAAAGTAATGAATTCCACCTTCTTTTGCAAGATGCGTAGTCTGTTCTGAAACTTCACCACTAATATAAATATCTGCTTTCCAGGCTAATGCCTGATCAATATAACCTTGCGCGCCCCCACTGCACCACGCCACGGTTTGTACTTGAGGTGGCCCACCCGGCAAATGCAGAACTGGACGCTCTAATGAATCGGATACTAAGTTAACAAACTCTGAAATATCGACTGAATGAGCTAGCTTTCCTAAACGTACCAGGCCTGGTTGCGGGGTAATATCTTCCAGCTGCCATAATTTACCTAACATAGCGTTATTACCTAACTCGGCATGACCATCTAAAGGAAGATGATATCCCATCAAGTTAATATCGTTGAGCAACAATGATTTAATACGTTTCTGCTTAAACCCAACAATCTCTTGGGGCTCACTTTTCCAAAAATAACCATGATGCACAAGGATCGCATCTGCCTTTAACTTAATGGCTTCGTCAATCAAAGCTTGGCTTGCCGTCACCCCTGTTACAATCGTACGAATCTGCTCTTTGCCCTCTACCTGCAAGCCATTCGGGGCGTAGTCCTTATAATCAGCTACTTTCAAAAAATCGGCTAGATAAGCTGTTAAGTCATCACGTAATATCATACTCTCTCTTCAAAACTCGTAAAATTCATAATCGTTAAATTTTAAAGTAAAAAAAACCACCAGAAGAGGTGGTTTTATTAAACAAGCTTTTAACTAATCTTTTACACGATAACATGCAGACATCGCATGAGCCTGCAAACCTTCACCGTCTGCAAGAACACCCGCTACCTTACCTAAAGTATTAGCCCCATCAGCAGAACACATAATTAAACTTGAACGTTTCTGGAAGTCATACACCCCTAAAGGTGATGAGAAACGTGCAGTACGTGAAGTTGGTAATACATGGTTAGGACCTGCACAATAGTCACCCAACGCCTCAGCGGTAAAACGACCCATAAAGATCGCACCAGCATGACGAATTTTTGGTAACAATGATTGAGGGTCTTCAACAGACAACTCTAAATGCTCTGGAGCAATGACATTAATCATCTCAAGCGCCTGAGTTTCGTCTTCAACTACAATAATCGCACCACGATCATCTAATGCTTTACGAATAATGGCTTCACGAGGCATGGTAGGCAACAAGCGATTCATACTTTCATAGACCTTTTCTGCAAACTCAGCATCCGGCGTCACCAAAATAGACTGTGCATCTTCATCATGTTCGGCTTGTGAGAACAGATCAACCGCAATCCAGTCTGGATCTGTTTTACCATCACAGTAAACAAGAATTTCAGAAGGACCTGCAATCATATCAATTCCAACCGTACCAAATACCATACGTTTCGCGGTTGCAACAAAGATATTTCCTGGGCCAACAATCTTATCCACCACAGGAACGGTCTCTGTTCCATAAGCTAAAGCGGCTACCGCTTGCGCACCGCCTAAGGTAAAGACCGCATCAACCTCACAAATAGCAGCGGCTGCCAAGACCATGTCATTCACTTCACCATCTGGAGTTGGAACAACCATAATTAACTTTTCAACGCCCGCCACTTTTGCAGGAATAGCGTTCATAATAACTGACGAAGGATAAGCAGCCTTTCCACCTGGAACATACAAACCAACACTGTCCAAAGGCGTAACTTGCTGACCCAACATTGTGCCGTCAGCTTCTGTATAGCTCCATGACTCTTGAATTTGATTTTTGTGGTAAGAACGAACACGCTCTGCTGACAACTCTAGAGCAGAACGCTGATCTGCAGGAATACGCTGTAAAGCGGCCTGCAATTCTGCCTGAGGAATTTGAAGCTCCGCACCCGTTTTCAATGCTAAACGGTCGAAACGCTCAGTGTACTCCAAAAGTGCCGCATCACCTTCGGTACGAACTTTATTTACCACCTCTTTAACGATGTCATTGACCGATTCATTAGAAACGGTTTCCCATGCTAAAAGGGTATCTAATTCTTTTCTAAAGCCTGCTTCATTTGCAGATAAACGACGAATATTAAGCATTTTGACTCTCTATCACTTTTTGGAATTGTGTCACAATTTCATTAATTTGATCAAACTTGGTTTTATATGCGTGCTGATTCACGATCATTCGTGAACTGATGTCAGCAATGTGCTCCATCGGTACCAAACCGTTCGCTTTTAGTGTGTTTCCTGTATCAACCAGATCCACAATACGGTCAGCCAAATCGATTAACGGTGCGATTTCCATTGAACCGTACAACTTGATTAAATCAACCTGTTCACCTTTTTCTGCATAGTAAGCCTGTGCAGACTTTAAGTATTTAGTGGCAATCTTTAAACGGTGTCCATGAGGTTTTTCAACTTCTGGTCCTGCAACCATTAACTTACATTTTGCAATTTCTAAGTCTAATAGTTCATATAGATTATCAGCAGGCGCTTCCATCAATACGTCTTTACCAGCCACACCAATATCTGCCGCACCGTGTGCCACATAAGTCGGTGCATCCGTTGCGCGAACAATCAATAGACGAACATTTTCGTGATTAGTAGGAATAATAAGTTTACGACATTTACTAGGATCTTCTAACGGCACAATACCGGCAGCTTCTAATAATGGAACCGTATCTTTATAAATGCGACCCTTCGATAGGGCAATTGTTAATGGCTGTTTCATTTTGGAATCAATCTTAAAGTTTAAATTTGGTAACAGTATAATTGTGGCGTGTTCTAACCGGTAATACGGTAAACATGGGCCCCAATTTTATGGAATTTTTCTTCAATTAGCTCATAACCACGGTCGATATGATAAACACGGTTTACAACCGTTTCACCCTCCGCAATTAGGCCAGCTAGGATTAAACTGGCAGAGGCACGTAAGTCGGTTGCCATCACTGGCGCACCTTTTAAGCCCTCAACCCCTTTAATGTAAGCGGTATTACCTTCAACACGAATATCAGCGCCCATCCGGATCAATTCAGAAACATGCATAAATCGGTTTTCAAAGATCGTTTCTTCAATCTTTGACTCGCCTTCTGCCAATGAATTAATAACCAAAAATTGCGCTTGCATATCGGTTGGAAATAACGGATATGGATCCGTCACAATATCAACCGGCTTCAATTCACGGTCACGCATATCAAGTGTGATCGTATCTCGCGTCGTTTCAATCGTCGCCCCCACTTCCTCAAACTTTTCCAAAACCGCTGTTAAGTGGTCTGGATTTGCATGAGTCACCGTGACTTTACTTTTGGTTACGACAGCGGCCGCTAAATAAGTACCTGCTTCAATACGATCGGGAATCACTTCATATGGAACACCTTGCAGAGATTCAACCCCTTCAATCGTCAACACATCGGTACCGATACCAGAGATTTTGGCACCCATTGCATTTAAGAATTCGGCTAGATCAACCACTTCTGGTTCACGAGCCGCATTACGTAAATAGGTGGTACCTTCTGCTAACACGGCTGCCATCAATAAGTTTTCAGTACCCGTAACCGTCACTGGCTCCATGGTAATGTCAGCCCCTTTTAAGCGACCTGCTTTGGCAATAATATAACCTTGCTCAACCTCAATTTCTGCCCCCATCTTCTGCATCCCTTCAATATGAAGGTTTACAGGACGAGATCCGATGGCACAACCACCAGGCAAAGAGACTTTAGCTTCACCAAAGCGTGCGAGTAATGGCCCTAATACCAAAATTGAGGCTCGCATGGTTTTTACCAATTCATACGCCGCTTCTTTAATGGTGACATTCGATGCATCAATTTCGATATTAAGATGTTCATCAAACATGATCTCCACCCCCATCGAGGCTAATAACTGAATCGTGGTGGTGACATCTTTTAAATGCGGAACATTTGATAACGTAACAGGGGTTTCAGCCAGCAGGCAACCCATTAAAATTGGTAAAGCGGCATTTTTTGAACCCGACACTTCCACTTCTCCGTGAAGATGCCCTTGGTTGTCGATGACTAATTTATCCATGCTTTTTTGTTAATCCAATCTTATGACTATTAAGCGTTTTTTGTCTTAATAGACAAAGCATGCAGTTCACCGTTTTCAAATTGAATTTTGAAAATATCGTTAACCATACGGTGTTTTTGCAGAGGTGACTTACCTTCAAATGCCGCACTTGTTACAGTGACAGCAAAGTTGCAATCTGCTCCTGACATCTCAACCTGACTATCAGGAATCGCGGCTTGAATCATCTCTTTAATCTTTTCAGGGGACATGCGTTTACTTTTCCAATAAAATTTTATTTGCGTATTTTAACGCCTTTATTCAATAAAATCACATTTATCGCAGTGATAACAAACAAGAATCCAACCGTTATCAGCAAGCTCATATAAACCGATACGTCAGATTGCTGAAAGAATCCAAACCGAAAGCCATCTACCATATAGAAAAAAGGATTAAAGTGAGAGACCGTTTGCCACATCTCTGGCAGAGCATGAATGGAATAAAAAACACCACTCAAAAACGTCAAAGGCATAATAACAAAGTTCTGAAACGCAGCTAGATGATCATACTTATCAGACAGAATCCCCGCTAGCATCCCTAAGCCCCCCATCATTGCCGCACTCAATACCGCAAATAACAGAATCCACATAGGCGACTGCATGGTTAAATCAAACCCAACCATACCAATCACTAAAATACTGACACCCACAGCCAAACCACGCACCACCGAAGCCGCAATAAACGCTAGATACAACTCCAATGGCGAAATCGGACTCAACAACACAAAGGTTAGATTGCCATGCATCTTTGACTGAATCAAACTGGATGAGGTATTAGCAAAGGCATTTTGTAGAATCGCCATCATCACTAGGCCTGGTATTAAAAACTGACTGTAATCGACACCTGTAAATACATCAATTTGAGTATTGATCACGTGACCAAACACCAATAGATAGAGTAACGTCGAGACCACGGGGGCAAAAACCGTCTGCACCACCACCGAATAAAAACGTTTTACCTCTTTAATAAACAGAGCCCAGCAACCAGCAAAGTTAAATCCAGTCATGATTGCGTCCCCGTTAAGTCCATAAAGACCTCTTCTAAGGTGGCATCACGGCTACTGACATCTTTAACATGCAAACCACTTTGATGAATCATGCCCAACATATCAGACATACTGAGCTGATTTTCAATTTTAAACAGGTGGCCTGATGAGTCTGATTCAACCAAGCGTGTACTTAAAGCGTCACTTAACTGAGCACTCTTCTCTTCAAACGCTACTCGAATATAACGGAATGGGTGAGTTGCCAACAGATCTGCTGTGCGATCTAAAGCCTTCACCTCACCCTCTTGTAAAATAGCGACTTTCTCACACAAAGCTTCCGCCTCTTCCAAATAATGAGTCGTTAAAATAATCGTATGCCCCTTCTGATGCAGCTCTTTAGTGAACTCCCACAAAGTATGACGCAGATCCACATCCACACCTGCGGTTGGCTCATCTAACACTAACACCTGAGGTTTATGCACAAGCGCCATGGCAATCAATACTCTGCGCTTCATCCCACCAGAAAGTTGATTGGTAATCGCATTCGCTTTATCCGTTAAAGCCAGACGCTCTAACAATTCATCAATCCACTTTTTCTGATCGTGACCTCGAATGCCGTAATAACCAGATTGGAGTTCTAATAACTCACGTATAGAAAAGAAGGGATCTGAAATTAACTCTTGTGGCACCAATCCTAATCGACGACGTGTTTCACGGTAAGATTTAATGACATCAAACCCTTGCACTTGGATTGAACCAGAGCTCGGCGTGACCAAACCAGACATGGCATTAATCAAAGTTGATTTACCGGCCCCATTTGGCCCAAGCAATCCAAAAAATGCTCCCTCCTCCACGTCAAAGGAGACTCCTTTCAAGGCTGAAAAACCATCGTAATTCTTAACCACTTGGTTAAACTGCACCGCTGCTGTCATAGCAATCCTTTTCAATAGAAAAGCTCGATCCTTTTCTATAGACAACTCCAAGCTACTGGAGTAAAAATAATTAAAAATGAAAAACCTTCAACCGCAAACCAGGAGAAGGTTTAAAAGATACGATTAAACAGATGGCACAGAACTTACGCCTGCAACATACTTTCCAAATCGTAAAGATGAATAAGGGTTACCAACTCTGCAGGTAAATTGCGAATTTGAATATCAATATCAGCCGCATCTTGCCATTTTAATAACACGGCAAGTGCGACACTGTCCGCTTGAGTCACTGCAGAAAAATCGACCACTTTAATCGACTTCTGTGCCTTATCAACCAACTTCAAGATGGCAGGTACTGTTTCAACATTCACTACCTCAGGCAGTTTTAGCACGTCGTTTTCCAGCCATTCAATACTTGTATTATAGTTTTTCACTGATAAGGTTCTCTTACAATCTTAGCTGTTAAATGCGGTGTTCTTTTCTTGCATAGAACTGATCACTGCATCCACGCCCTTTGTTGAAAACTCAGAGCCGTAAGTTTTACGATAATTTAGTAACATACTAACGCCTTCTACCGCTACATCGTAAACCATCCACAAACCTGTCTTTTTATTCAAGTAAGCACGATAAACTACATCCGTTTTATTGCCATCTGCCTGTGTCACCTCTGAAGCAACTGTGACACGACCTGGCTTCTCTTCAATTTTAGGTTTAACTGTGACACTGGTAATTTCAAGCCTCAATAAACTTTGAGAGTAAGAACGCATTAAGGTTGTGGTAAAGGCATCAGCAAATGCGGATTGTTGCTCAGCACTAGTGGTTTTCCAATATCGACCCATGATATAACGCGCCATTTTAGGGGTATCAACATAGGGCAATACATAAGCCTGAGCAAATGATTTAATCTTTTGTGGGTTGCCTTCTAAGTCAGCACGTTGCTCATTCAACTCCTTAATTAAAGTTTCCGATAGAACTGAAATCATTTTTTCAGGATCGTCTTGAGGAACGGCATGTGCTTGAGCATTTGCATTTAGCATGAAACCAAATACTAAAACCAACATTATAATAAAACTTAATTTAACACTGTGCATGATTATTCACCCTCACTGAATTTAACAAGGAACTGACCAATCAACTCTTCCAATACTAGAGCCGACTGAGTCAAATCCAATTGATCGCCGTTTGCTAGCATCTCTTCATCCGCTCCCACTTCCAGACCAATATACTGGTCACCTAATAAGCCTGATGTCAAAATAGAGCCCGATGTATCAATTGGAAGCTCATTAAACTCTGAAAAAACATTCATGGTCACACGAGCTTGGTAGGTCTGTTGATCAACCTCTATAGCTGTCACACGCCCAATAACAACACCACTTATTTTAACCGGGGCACGCACTTTAAGGCCGCCAATATTATCAAATAAAGCCGTCACTTCATAACTGCTTTTATCTTTCCAGCTATTGAAATTACTGACCTGCAGTGCTATGACTGCCAGTGAAACTAACGTCATTAAAACAAACGCTCCCACCCAAATTTCGACCTTTAATTGACGCTTCATTTGAATCCCTTTGTATCTCTGTTTAACTAAACATCATAGTTGTTAAAATAAAGTCTAAGCCCAATACACCTAAAGAAGAGTGTACCACTGTACGTGTCGTTGCGTTACTGACCCCTTCCGAGGTTGGCATGGCGTCATGCCCTTGAAATAACGCAATAATGGCAATTAAAATGGCAAAGGCAAAGGACTTAATAATGCCATTCATGACATCCTCTTGCCAATCAACTGAATCTTGCATTTGTGACCAGAATGAACCTTCGTCTACGCCCAGCCAACCCACAGCCACCAAATAACCGCCTAAGATCCCCATCGCGATAAACAATAGAGATAACATTGGCAAAGCAATAAAGGCAGCACTAAAACGTGGCGCAAATATAAATTTCAAAGGGTCAACCGCCATCATTTCCAATGCAGAAATTTGCTCAGTAGAGCGCATTAAACCGATCTCAGCCGTTAATGCCGAACCAGCACGGCCAGCAAATAATAACGCTGCTACAACCGGCCCTAATTCACGCAACAAAGATAAAGCCGTCATGGTTCCTACCGCCTCTTCTGAGTTATAGTCCACTAAGACATTATAGCCCTGCAAGGTCAAAACCATGCCGACAAATAAACCAGCGGTCAAAATAATAGGGAGAGATAAAACCCCTGCAACGTAAATCTGTTTTACCAATAAATCTAAACGGTAAAACGAATATGGAATCGCTGGAATCAATGAAATTACAAAAAAGGCCATGCGCCCTAACCCAGACAACAAACCCAGTACACTCGCACCTATTCCAGCAACTCTATTCAATAAAGATTCCATCATAGCCATTATTTCACTTTCCCATTTTGCATAGCTTGCTGATAACTCTCATCTGAATAATGGAATGGGACTGGTCCGTCGGGCAAACCCTTAACAAATTGATTCACATAATCAGAATCGCTTTCTAGCAGCTCTTGTTTAGACCCCTGAGCAATCACTCGACCTTCCGACAAGACACATACATAATCGGCAATCGACAACACTTCATCCACATCATGCGAAACCACCACACTCGTTAAACCCAAGCTATCATTAAGCTTACGAATAAGTTCAACCAAAACCCCCATAATGATTGGGTCTTGGCCCACAAAGGGCTCATCGTAAAAAATCATTTCTGGATCCAAAGCAATACCACGTGCTAAAGCGACTCTTCGTGACATACCTCCCGACAGTTCAGCAGGCTTTAAATTACGTGCCCCCATTAAACCCACAGCTTGCAACTTCATTAGAACCAATGGTTCAATCACCGACTCCGGTAATTTAGTATGCTCTCGTAATGGAAAGGCGACATTATCGAAAACACTTAAATCGGTTAGTAATGCACCAGTTTGAAATAACATGCCCATTTTTTGGCGTAGCTGATAGAGCATAGAACGTTTTAGTTTATGAACATTCTGACCTTCAACAAAAACCTCACCCGCATCTGGTTTTAGCTGCCCAGCGATCAACTTTAACAAGGTCGTTTTACCGGTTCCACTTGGCCCCATAATCGCGGTAACCTTGCCTTTTGGAATCGACAAATCTAAATTATCAAAAATAGGTCGAGAACCACGTGAAAAGCTCAAGCCTTTAATTTCTATTAGGGTATCTGATTGGTTCATACATTTGTTATGGGAAGCTCTAACCCCACTTAATATCCACTTAATTAAACACACCTAAGATACTAACCAGGCCTGTTCAGTTTTAAAATTCAATATTTAAAAAAGTATTTAAATACAGCTGATAACGTCTAAAAAACAATGAGTTTAATAACCTAAAAACTCACCGACAACCTTTAAGTTGGTTACTTGAGCCATATTAATTGAATCCCCGCCAATAAAAAAGGGAATCCCCGAGTTATTATCAGGCAATGTTTGCATAAAACTCTGTAACATTGCAGATTGCCATTTACCGTCCTCTTTTAACTCAGCACAATACCCTATTGGAGAACCTGAAATTTTATAATCATCAATTTCAGAGTGCCAGCCAGACATAATCAAGTTTTTAGACACCAAACTAACAGGCTGACCATAAATAAGCGGCTCCGGAATCTCCGTTTCAGAAAACAGAACCACCCCTTTTAATAACGAACCCAAGCCTTGTTGAATGCGTTGCATTTGTTGCTCTTTGCCAATCGTAACGACATCATCAACCCGAAGATAAAATTCAAATTCACCCTCAACCGCATCGGCACACTCTTCGAGCGCCGCCTCATCCCAAGTCATCCACTGTTTTTCTGGCACTAAAACAACTCTAAACGCATTACTGTAGTAATCCAACTGCCACTCTTCAGGCATATCATCTGGATAGAAACTTCCTTCCCATGAAACATGCTGCCAACCATAAGTACCAATTTGTAAATTTTCCAAACAAGACTCCACAAAAAATTGATCTAAATTTTATTGCTGACCAGTTTACTTCATCAAAACATTAAGTGTGAACCGCTTATACATAAATTAATTTTATAAGGACAAATAACTTTAGTTATAATGGCAGGTTAATTTAAGTGAATAAAAGAAAACGACAATGACGACGACCTTACTCCTACCTACTCTCGTACTTTTAGTTGGCTTGGCACTTCTTGTATGGAGCTCGGATATCTTTATTGATGGAGCAGCCAGCACGGCGACTCACCTGTCAATTTCCCCTTTAATTATCGGGGTGGTGGTTTTAGGATTTGGTACCTCCATGCCGGAAATCGTCGTTGCCTCGCTCGCCTCCTTAGATAACAGCCCCGGCCTAGCCATCGGTAACGCCGTCGGTTCAAATATTGCCAATATAGGTTTAGTGCTAGGTGTCACCGCTTTAATCACCCCTATCGTGGTTAAATCTTCACTAATCAGACGTGAGCTGCCGGTTCTATTAGCCATTTCTGTCGGTGCTTATCTACTAGTTTTAGACGGTGAACTGACCCTTATAGACGGTATTATTCTAATCATCACGTTGATACTGGTTATGGCATGGATGATCAAGATGAATAAGAATGTATTTCTTGCCGATCCTATCGCAGGTGAAACTGCTGAAGCCGTGGAAAGTCATGCTGAACACGCGCTAAAGAAAGCATTGACGCTACTGATTGGTGGCCTGATCATCTTAATGGTGAGTGCCAAAATGATGGTCTGGGGTGCCGTTGAAATTGCCGTTTTCTTTGAAGTACCAGAAGTCGTCATCGGTCTAACCATTATAGCAATCGGTACCAGCCTACCTGAACTCGCTGCGGCCATCGCTGCAGCACGTAAAAATGAAGCCGACCTTATGATTGGTAATATTGTGGGTTCTAACCTATTTAACATTCTAGCTGTATTGGCCGTGCCTGCGATCTTAGCACCATCCATGGTTGATAAAGAAGTGTTATCGATTGACATGCTGGTCATGCTTGGATTTACCCTTGCAATGTTAGTGCTTGCACTACCAAGAAAGGGAAAAGCGGTCATTAACACCCCTAAAGGCCTTTTACTTACCTTTGGCTTTGTGGCATATTTAACGGTACTTTACCTACGTTCAACTGGCGCGTAATTACATCAAACTCGTAACCCCATACAAACAGGCCTACCCATTATGAATTTTTCTGACGTAATCATTGCTAAAGCAAAAAAGATCAAACTACTTCTTTTGGATGTAGATGGAGTTATGACCAATAACCAGTTGCATTACAGTGATGATGAAGTGGAGACAAAAACCTTCTACACCCGTGATGGTCACGGCATGGTGATGTTACAAAAATCCAATATTGAAATCGGCATTATCACGGGTCGTAAGTCACCTTTAGTGGCCAATCGAATGCGTGATCTAAAGGTAAAACACGTTCACCAAGGTGTGCCAGATAAACTGCCAACCTTTATTAAAATGGTAGAAGATTTAAATTTAAACTTAGAAGAAATTGCCTATATTGGTGACGACATCTTAGATTTACCGATCCTAACGCGTGTCGGGCTTGCTGCCACTCCTGCCGACGGGGACGTTGAAGTAAAGTCTCGCGTGGATTACGTTTCAGAGTTTGAAGGTGGTCGAGGCTGCGTCCGTGAAATGTGTGAATTGTTAATGAAATCGCAAGGTTCATGGCAAAAACAGATGGACTTCTATCTACGCAAAGAACTGTAAGAGAATTTAAATTCGATCCTTAACTGACAAGGGAGATCAAAATGTTAAACAGCCGATTTATCATATTTACCCTTGTACTTTCTGCCTTTGCTTTATGGTTTGTTTTCCAACAGACCTCGCAAAAAATCGATCCCTCCTCCTCAAGCTTAGAAAGCTCTGGTTACAGTTGGCAACTGTTTAACAGTACCACTTGGCAAGTCGATAAAACACAAAACCGATCCGACTCCATCATTAAAGCCGAGACTCTTTTCTATGACGAAGCCGCTAAACAAAGTGACTTCACCCAGCCTCGAATCACACTAACTCAAGCAGATGAAACCCTTTTTATTCAAAGTGAAACTGGCCACTCGGTGAATGATAGTCAGATAGAATTAAACGGTAAGGTTGTGGTGATGCAGATTGATAAGACCCGACAAAATAAAACCTTAAAAACAGAACACATCACTTATAATCCTAATACACAAATCATAAGCAGTGATCAACACGTTGAAATCAGCCAACCTAATTCACTGATGACTGGAACGGGCCTGAAGGCCGATATTAAAAACAACCACTACCAACTTCTGTCAAATGTAAAAGGCGAGTACCGCCCCGACAGCACCCAGAAGTAACGAGAAACAAGCATGAATCCAAAATTGCTAACAGTTCTTTGTATGTCAATACTATTTAATCTAGTATCTTTCTCAGCGCATGCCAACACACCAGATGATCAACAACCTGTGCATATCTCTGCCGACTCTCTAGACATTCAAGACCAAAAGGGGATCAGTGTATATAAAGGTAGCGTTGAAATTACTCAAGGCAGCCTGACTTTAAATGGCGACACCATTACCATTCACCACCCTGACCGAGCCCTATTGTCTATTGATGTTATTGGCCAACAAGCCCGCTTTAAACGTTTTGATGTCGAAGAGCAAGCTTGGATTAAAGGCCAAGCAGATAGCATTAACTACAACGCGCAAAAGAAAACACTGTTATTAATTGGTAATGCCAAAGTGGAACAGCCTGGTAAACACTTAATCACCGGTCCTAAACTGTTCTACGACACCCTAAATAAAACCTTAAAAGCTCAGAGCACACCGCAAGAGAAAAAACGCATCTCTGTCACACTTATGCCAGAAGCCAAATAGTCAGACAAGTCGGTTAAATCATTTTGCCCCCTTATGTAGGAATAAATTGTGTCTCATTTTTACGCCCGTAACCTAGCTAAAAGTTATAAAAAACGTACTGTGGTCACATCAGTGGATATCGATGTTCACGAAGGCCAAGTGGTCGGCTTACTGGGGCCAAATGGTGCAGGTAAAACCACCACTTTTTACATGATGACAGGCCTAGTTGAAAATGACGGTGGAGAAATCTATCTAGGCAATGAAGAGATCAGTCAACTACCTATCCATGAACGTGCTAAACGAGGCATAGGTTATCTTCCACAAGAAGCCTCTGTTTTTCGTAAACTGACGGTTGAAGAGAATATTCGTGCCATTCTAGAAATGCGCCCAGAACTAGACTCTGACAAACGAAATTTAATTTTTGAACACCTGATCGACGACCTTCAAATTGGTCATATATTGGAACAACCAGGCCAAGCTTTGTCTGGTGGTGAACGCAGACGAGTAGAAATCGCTCGTGCTTTAGCGATGGAGCCTAACTTCATCTTATTAGATGAACCCTTTGCTGGTGTTGACCCTATCTCAGTTAAAGACATTCAAAACATCATCCTCCACCTTAAAGATAAGGGCATTGGTGTTTTAATAACCGATCATAATGTCCGTGAAACCTTAGGGGTTTGTGATCAAGCTTATATCCTCCATGCAGGCACGATTTTAGCCTCTGGCAAACCTGATGAAGTCCTTAACCACAGTGAAGTCCGACGTGTTTATCTGGGTGAAGACTTTATTTAATTCATAAAATCAAACGCTTAAACCATCAATTTTTTTACCTCATCAACCTTTGTTATGATTCAGTTAAATTACTGCTGATTTTTTATGTCTTGATGGTATACTGAAATTGAAGCTTAGGTAAAAAATCTTTAAAATTAACCTAAATGAGTTAATTAAAACTGAGCTTATACATCGCATTACACAAGAAGAAAGGAGCGATACATGCAAATCAATATTACTGGCCACCACGTTGAAGTTACCGATGCACTACGTGATTATGTTTCAGAAAAAATGGATAAATTAGAACGCCATTTTGATCATGTAACAAATGTACACGTTATTCTAACTGTTGAAAAACAACAGCAAAAAGCAGAAGCCACGGTTCATGCATCTGGTGCAGATTTATTTGCACAAAATAACACTGAAGATATGTATGCCTCTATTGACGGCTTGGTAGACAAATTAGATCGCCAAATTATCAAACATAAAGAAAAAATCAGTGATCACAACAAAAAATCTGGTGGTGTAAAAAATATGGCAGTTTAATCACGCCCTCTATTTACAAAACACCTTCTAAAAACGCCCGACTTAGCTCGGGCGTTTTTATTTCTGTAATACATGAAACCGTCATTCATTTTTTTCATTAAATTGAAATACTGGCCTGCTACAATACAGATATTATCTGGTTGAAATAAGGAGGAGGCCCCATGACACAATCAAGTACAGTTATTGATAAGGCACACATCGCTGGGCAACTCCTTGCTGCAATTCAAGAAGAAAATCTAGAACAAATCCAGTCACTCATTGACTTACTCGTTGATGAAGACATCGCTGAACTATTAGAGTCCATCCCTCCTAAAGAGCGTCATTTCTTATGGAATGTCATTAATGCCGATATTCAAGGGGAAATTCTTACTCATACCAACGATGAAGTCCGTGCCAACCTACTGGAACAGCTTGAACCACATGAAATCAGTGAGATCACCGAAAATCTTGAAACTGACGACATTACGGACATTGCACAATCTCTGGATGATGAAAATCAGCAAACTTTACTTAAATCATTAAATGAAGATGATCGTAGCGCCGTTGAAACAGCCCTAGCCTTTCCTGAGGATACGGCTGGTGGTTTAATGAGTACCGACTTTATAGCAGTCCGTGCAGACGTTACCTTAGATGTTGTATTACGTTATCTGCGTAAACTGGGAGAACTCCCTCCCTCTACGGTTGATCTTTTTGTCCGTGATCGTGAAGAGTTCTATGTCGGTACCCTAAGCTTAAACTCTTTACTGACCAATGACCCAGATATATTGGTCTCTGAACTACTCAACACTCAAAAGCCAACCATTCGTGCTTTTACCACGGAAAAAGAGGTTGCCCAACTATTTGAGAAACACGACTTAATCTCCATTGCAGTCGTCAACGACTACAACAAAATTCTTGGACGTATCACCATCGATGATGTCGTTGATATCATCCGTGAAGAAGGTGAACATGTACAGATGGCCAGTGCAGGTTTGAATGAAGATGATGATATCTTTGCCCCTGCAACCCGCTCTGCAAAACGTCGTACCTTCTGGCTTGGTATTAATTTACTTACAGCCATCTTCGCTTCAATGGTCATTGGACTATTCGATGCCTCCATTGAAAAAATAGTCGCATTGGCAGTGCTCATGCCAATCATTGCCAGCATGGGGGGGATTGCAGGAACTCAAACCGCAACTATCGTTATTAGAGCTTTAGCAACAGGAAAACTCGCTAGTCAAAATAGTCGCTCTCTTTTAATCAAAGAGACCACTGTCGGTGTTTTAAACGGTTTAATCTGGGCAATTTTAACCGGAGCTGCAGTTTTAGCTTGGTTCCAAGACATTGCGTTAAGCATTATCTTTGCCTCTGCTTTAATGATTAATCTAGTCGCTGCCGCTCTAGCAGGTGCCACCATTCCTCTTGTCCTACAACGTATGCGTATCGACCCCGCTCTTGCATCAGGCCTCATGCTTACTACTGTCACCGACTCATTAGGTTTTTTTGTGTTCCTAGGCCTTGCAACGATCGTTCTACTCTAAATTTAAGTTCAAACATTCTGACCAGGCCTGGTCAGTTTATTAAATCTTTCGAAACTCTAATCAAACCCTGTCTATAAACTTAAGAAACCCTATTTATACTTGAATAATCTTTGAAAAGCGTTATAACTAAGCCATAGACTTTAAGTATTGAATTTGGCTAAATTCGCCTAGGAGAATTGTTATGAATAAGACATTAATTGCCGCAATTGCAACTGCATCTACATTAACTCTTATGACAGGTTGCTCTAGCAACCCTAATATGACAGATGCTGAACGCGAACAAGAAAAGAACGCTTTAACCGTTGTGGCGGCCATTGGTGGTGCTTTAGCAGCTAATGCACTGGGAATGGATAATAATGCGGGTAAAGTGGTGGTTGGTGCCGTTACTGGTGTGACCGCTAGACACATTTATGATGAAGTCCATGCAGGTACTCGTAACGACCCAAACACGCAAGTGGATGCGGTTAAAATAGGAGATCAAGAGTACATCCAAGTAAACGTGCAAAATGTTAACTTTCAGTCTGGTTCTGCCAACCTTGACCCTTACGAATTAAGCCGTTTAGCGCCTGTTGTTAATGCCATGAATAAGTACACCAACTCTCGTGTACACATTGAGGGCCATACTGACTCAGATGGCTCTAACGCCTACAATCAACAGCTGTCTAAAAACCGTGCCAAAGGCGTGGCGCTGCATCTCATGAAAAACGGCATCGCCAGTAACCGAATTCAAACTTACGGTTACGGTGAAGAACGTCCAATTGCCAGCAATACAACACCAGAAGGTAAACGTCAAAATCGTCGAGTGACTTTCTTGATTAGTGAAATCTAACCTTCTAATTCAGTACATAAAAAAGCCCGCATAAGCGGGCATTTTTATATACCATCATTTTAGACTTACTGACTACAAAGCAGGGTCAGTCATTGAAACGCTACTATAAACATCCACGCCACCAACTGGAGTACTCACTTTTACCTCCAACACACCTGTTTCTGGATCAGCATTCTCATCATCTGCTGTAACAGAGAATGTAAATTCAAGATGATTCGTCGCATTTCGAACGGTTGCATACGGAATTGTAGATAAGGTTCCAACCTCTGATGAAACTGAGATTGATGCACCTGTTGGGGCTGACTGTCTCACTGCAACAGTACAGTCTTCATGATTTGGATCGGTCATATCTGAAATTCGTTCACCACTAGCAGTTAAACACAAAGCCGTTGATTTTTGAACAAACTCGTCACTACCATCCTCGATCAACACCCAAATAGTCTTAACATCTAAACCTGCTGAAAAACTCGTAACGGCTTGACACCGAACACCGTCAATCACCAACTTACCATTACCATCTAAACAACTACCACCAGATAACAATTCATACATTTCTACATTCGGTGCACTATCAGCCATAATTAAAACTTTTTGAGCACGCACATTTGTTAAAAAATTTGAACGTCCCGCAATGTTATTTGCATCGGTAGGACAGTCTGTTGAATGTTCACAAGGTACTCCGTTATACACGCCATCTGGCCCAGAATAAGCCGCATTTTCATCGTAATCAATTAACTTTTCATCAATGCTAAACCCATTGCCAGAATCAGGATTAAAAGTTAGGGTTTCATCATCATCACGGAACGCTTCACCTAAATCATCAAAGACATCTCCATCATCAAAGACACCATTAGCATTAAAATCATAGAAAGTTTCATGACCAATGGCATAAGCTAGAATCGTCGATCGATGATCACTCGGTCTGGGGTTTTGACTTTTCCACCTAACAGTACATTCGCTGTCAGCTGTTAAACAGCTTGCTGTACTTCTATCATCATCACCAATCAACCCACCTTCCGTTGTAAAGTTAATAACCGTGCCATCAGGAACTGGATTATTAAAACGATCACCTAAACGTGCCGTCACATTAACTATCTGACCAGAATAATCCCAGCCTTCTGGCGCATATTTATCAAGCGTTAAATCAATACTATTCTGATCAGGAATTCCCGTTGTAACGGTTAACAGATCAGACTGTACATAGATCAACTCACCATCAGATAGGGTAACCGATGCACCGACTCTTACAGGGGTAGAAATAGTACCTGCTTGAACGGTCGTAGTGACTAACCCTGATGCATTAGAACTTCCGCTTGCAGGGGATAACGTTAACCCACCGACTGTCGTACTTAAAGTGAAGTTCACTTCAGCACCTTCAATTGGCGAACCTAAAATATCGACAACCTTAAAGGTCACTTGCGATGTCTCGCCATAACCTTGTCCACCTGTCCCCTTTAAAGACATAAAGGTCGGTTCAGCATTTATAAACTGAATAGAACCCGCTGATGAAGTATTTGAACCTTCACCACTGATCGTGGCAACAAATTGATAGTTCAAGGTTGCGGTATAGTCACCTGCGGTCGCAGTCAAAGTACCAGGCGCCGTTCCTGACTCCAAGCTATCAGGTGAGTAGATCGTCACCGAAGCTTGGCCTGTATTACTGGTTAGAACTGATGATTGAGAAATTGAACCAGAAGTTGCAGAGAGGGAAATAATTTCGTTATCAAGTGGTAAGTTACCATCATCTAATAGAACGATCATAACTTTAGCATCATCATTGGCAGGAATTGAGGTGTCTGTTTCACCCGTTGATGAAACACTCATCGACAGGTTTATTCCTGGCTCATAAAACTGTGCTTCAGAACCCTCTCCACCAGCACTTCCACCACAACCAGCTAATAAAACAACACTGAAGAATCCTAACCATCTTAACGTCTGAATCATCGCTCTAAACCTCTTTTCTAGAGATGAACGCCTGTGACAAAGTGCCTGAATCAATATACTCCAGCTCACCCCCAATCGGGATACCTTGTGCTAAGCGTGTTACTTTGATATTTTGCCCTTGAACCATCTGCTGAATGTAGTGCGCAGTTGCTTCACCCTCAACGGTTGGATTAGTGGCAATAATTAATTCTACTACTGTCTCTGATGATAACCGAGCTTCCAGCTGATTTAAACCAATTTCTTCTGGACCAATACCATCAATGGGTGAAAGATGCCCCATCAAAACAAAATACTTTCCTCTGAAAATACCCGATTGCTCAATCGCAATGACATCTGACGGCGACTCGACAATACAGAGTTCATCACTGTGACGGGAAGAAGAAGTACAAAGAGAACAAACTGGTTCTTCAGACAAATTACGGCACTGTTCACAATGCGTGACTTTGTCTAAAGCTTGCTCCAGAACCTTGGCAAGCTGATGTCCGCCCGAACGGTTTTGCTCTAAAAGATAGTAAGCCATACGTTGGGCAGATTTAGGCCCAACACCTGGCAAGACTCGAAAGGATTCGATTAACTCTGAAATAAGAGGACTATACATCTGTTTTATACACTAAAATGCAATACTAAGCAGGCCTGCTTAGAAAGGCATTTTCATCCCAGCAGGAAGGTCCATTCCGTTGGTTAGACCTCCCATTTTTTCCTGAGTCACATCTTCAACACGACGAACCGCACTGTTTACAGCCGCGGCAACTAAATCTTCTAACATCTCTTTGTCATCCATCAAGCTATCATCAATTTCAACTTGTACCAATTCATGTTTACCTGTCATGGTTACTTTAACCATGCCACCACCAGCTTCTCCAGTAATCTCCATTTGAGCAATTTCTTGTTGCGCGTCTTGCATATTTTTCTGCATCTCTTGCGCTTGCTTCATTAAATTACCGATCCCACCTTTTCCACCAAACATACTTTTTCCTTTTACACTTAAATACGATTTAAAACTAAAATTTAACCATTTTTTCTAAACAGGGCTGATACTGTTTTGTATCACTTCAAAACCCAATTCATTTTTGAAACTAGCAACCAGCGGATCACGGTGAATTGAGGCCTCTGCTTGAGACTGTTTTTCCACCGCTAACTGTTGTTCATATTTTGCGGGTGTATCATGTTGCTGAAAACCGATAAATTCCAACACGATTTGCTCACCAAATGCTTGATGCAGCACCTCTTTCAGACGTAATACAGCCATATCCGTTTTAGCATAGGCCTGCTGTGGATCAACGCTCAATTTCCAAACATCAGGTGAATAATCGACCAAAATACTCTGTCTTGCTAACTCTGCGGCCATCCCTTCAGGCTTTAACCTTTCCAACAATCCTAACCAAACCTGCAAGCGATTATCATCGGTTAAAGCTACATACTCTAACTCTGCGATAACCTTAGATTCATCTTGGCTAGGTGCCGTTTTTTCAACCTCAGACACAATAGGCTCGACAAGAGCATTACCATCAAACTGTTGATTTAAGCTTTCTTGTTGATCTGCTTGCTGCTCCAAACTTGGGTTAGACACTCGATCGGGAATAGAATCAACGTTTCGAGTTGACATACCCTCAGGTTGAAGAACCTGTGATTGAAGTACATTTACACTGTAGCTTTTATTCTCTGAGGCATTAAATGAATCGTTCGATAACGGTTCACTTTGGACTGACTTAGGCTCTATCTCACTCTGTGACTTTCCCAGCGGTTGTTTCAACCTCTGCTTAATCTGAGAAAGGTGATCAGTTACGTTGTGAGCTTCTTGCTGAGTAGTGACTGTTTGAACAGCAGGCTGTTGCATCTGAGCCGGCTGTTCGGGCATATCCCACGGAGGACTGTCATCCATCACAGGTGCTATATTATTAAATGCATCAACATTAACATCATTTGCTTGTGAAGTAAGCGCAGGCCGAGTCGTTCCCCCCTCTTCCTGCCCTACTGGCTGAGAAATCGGCTGATTCTTTGGAGCAGCGCTTGGCTCTGATTGTGGAACTAAACTTTCTGCCTTGGTGTCTTCAGCTTGATTTGAAATAGCCGTCGTTACATCAGACTCTTTTTTTTTGGCCATCAATGCTCTTGCAGAGGACAGGCCTGATAAAACCGTCTGTGGATCCGCATCTTGAAGCAGAGGCTCGTCCGATGAATGGCTTGGAGTATTTACTTTCGACTGTGAGGCAGTTAATTGTGCTCCACCCTGCTGATTGCTAACCTGACTATCAGTAGAACCTTCAGTCACACCACTACTACCCGGCTGAAAGGCAAGCATTCGCATCAATGCCATTTCAAAACCAATACGAATATCAGGCGCTAATTGCATATCTTGTTTTGCCAATAAAGTAATTTGATAAAGCAACTGCACACGATCTGCCGATAACTTTTGAACCAATGAAACAATGACCTCTTCAGGCAACAAAGAAGAATCAGTTGTACCACCTAAAACTTGATTAAAGGCCAAAGCATGCAATGTTTCAATCAACTGAGCTAATAAAGCCGAGTAATCTATACCCATCGCTGCTAACTGTTGAATTAACTCTTTAACCTGTTGTGGAGACTCTTCAGCCAAGGCTTCTAAAATGGCCACCGTAAATTGCTGATCCACCAAACCAAGCATCGTTTGCACAGGCTCGAAATGAATCTCTCCTGCCCCATAAGCAATAGCCTGATCCAATAAACTTAAAGCATCACGTGCCGAACCATCCGCACTCTTAGCAATCAAGGCCAAAGCACTCGATTCAAAAGGAATGTTCTCTTGCTGTAGAACACTCTCTAAATGCCCCTGAAGCTGAGTTTGCGTTAAACGCATCAGGTTGAACTGTAAGCAACGCGATAAAACCGTAATCGGTAGTTTATGAGGATCTGTGGTCGCCAATAAAAATTTAACGTGTTCAGGCGGCTCTTCTAAGGTTTTTAATAGGGCATTGAAACTGCTTTTAGAGAGCATGTGCACTTCATCAATCAAGTACACCTTATAACGACCTTGCGTTGGCGCAAACTGAACGTTATCAAGAATCTCACGCGTATCATCAACCTTAGTACGTGAAGCTGCATCGACCTCAATCAGATCAATAAAACGACCTTCATCAATCGCCCTACAAGTTTCACACACACCGCAAGGGGTAGAAGAGATGCCCTCTTGACAATTCAAGGCTTTTGAGAAGATTCGGGCAATCGTGGTTTTACCGACACCGCGGGTTCCTGTAAACAAATAGGCATGATGTAAACGGTTTTGATCTAACGCGTTTGACAGGGCTTGCATGACATGAGATTGACCCACTAATTCAGCAAAATTTTTAGGACGCCACTTACGGGCAAGTACGGTATAACTCATGAAATTTTATTCATCCCGTCAAAGCAAAAAACAATTAAATACGAGTTGCTATTTTAACGTGTATTAAAAATAAAAAAGTGGAAAATCGTGTCGTATTCTAAACCGGAGAAAAGACAAATATAAAACAAGATAACATAGAAAACAGAAGAAAAATGGTGGCAACCCTACCCGCCTTACCTCGGCGCACGCATCAGAAGGTACCGTTGCTTCCTTCCGGACCTGGCGGAGTTCCCAACTTAGCGTCGCGAGGGGACGAATAGAGTCACCATAATATGGAGCGGGTAAAGGGAATCGAACCCTTCTCATCGGCTTGGAAGGCCGAGGTAATAGCCAATATACGATACCCGCTTTGTGGCGGAGAGCGGGGGATTCGAACCCCCGATAGGTTTAACCCTATACCCGCTTTCCAGGCGAGCTCCTTCAGCCGCTCAGACAGCTCTCCTAAGGAGTGGCGAATTATATAGGCTTAAGGAAGCCTTGTCTAGTGAAGTTAATCACTATTGAATCTGCCAAGTAAAGCCGCCTCCTAGAAATGGAAGCTTAACACTAAAGTATCGCATCTTTTGAATACTGCAATCTAATTGCTGGTAACTGGTATCAATATTGGTAAAAGGCCCAAAAAATAAGCTCATCATCCACTGGAAAAAATTCATGCGAGTTTTTGTATTATTATTAAAGTCGGTACAGCTTTGCTGTGCGTAACCATTTACGTTGGACGTAACTGTTTTCATACCATCGCCAAAACAATCAGGATTCATAAACATTTCCATCATGTTACAAGCGACTTCAGAAGTTGAAGTACCCACAGTTTTTTCATAACTCAGACACCTAACCACTTCAGGATCATTCGTTGATGTGGCTACATCATTAATATCCGTTAAGCCTCCTGAAATATTAGGAACATCTGCACCAACCGTTCCACTCACACAGGTTCCTGTTCGACCCACATAAAAGAATCCATCCACATACACTTGGTCAGGAGTAAAAAAGCTACCAGGATCTATCTCATATTGAGCTTCATATCCACTTATATAACCACCATCTTCTAGAGTTGATCCATCCCAGTTTTTTGCATAATAACCACTACGACCAAAGAACCAACTCAACATCCAAAAATCCCAGCGCTGTTTTGAAAATGGGTCATCTCCACTCACTACTTCTAACGGTTCCTGATTAGCAACCGTATCAAAACTGGCTTTTTGACCCGCATCACTAAAATCAATTAAAACCGTACCGTCATCCAAGGTATCTTTACCCAACCATTGGGATCCGAGTTCAATAGAAGGATACTTGGTCTTATTCACATTCCCAGGATAAGAATCTACATGACCGTATTCACAATAATTTTGTCGGGCAGCAGAACCAACTGCTCCTACGTCACCAGGAAAACCAATAGGAACACCCGCCATATCGGACGCTAGACACATCTCATAACGTTTATCACAAAAGCAGCTTGCGATATCTGTACCGTTCACATCTTCTTCACTTAAGGCATAAATAGCTTTACCTGACGGTGTAAAAAGAGGGCTCGTGCCAGGCAAAATAGAGTACCCTTTTGCCGTACTCCATAATTCAAACGCAACGGCACTAAACTCTATAAAAGTATCACTGGCTTTAGGATTACTGGCATGACTCGTCAATGGAACGAACTTACCATCTACCATATTTCCAAAAGTCATCTTTTTTTCAATATCAAATGCCGCATCAGCATTATCTGGATTAGGTTGCGTCATCCCAATCGAACTAATTAAGGCTGTAACCGTTGTTTCAGTTAAATCTTTTGACATATTTTGAGTAATCGCCAACTCAGTTCGCAAGGCAACACTGGCCATACTACGCGCATAATTATCCAACTCTCTATCTAAAATTTTGGCATTACCGAACTCTAAAACCTCTATAAAGCTGAATAAAGAAAGTGCAATCGAAGCTGCACCTAAAAGTGAAATGGCGCCACGCTGTTTTTTGATTAATTTAGATACATTCATGACTACTCGATCAAAGTATTAACTAGTTTTAAATTATTAAGTGCTTTGGTATTCAAGGGGTCTTGTTCTAAAGCTCTCTCAAAGTACGCTTTGGACTGTGGATATTTTTTTTGTAGTACCGATGAAAACCCTAGATTATTTAACGCACTCACTTGTTGTTGGATATCGACAGAATCTAACCAGGCCTGGTAAATTTCTTCAGCTAAAGCAAAGTCTTCATTCATCAATGCAAGTCGAGCCAACTCCCCTTCATCAGTCAGCGTCTTATTAACTGATTTATTGACTTGTTTCCATGCGACCAGTGCCATATCCGTTTTTTTTGTGCTTCGTAAACTTGGGCTAATAATCGATAAACACGAGTATCTTCTCGATCAATCTTACGCAATTTTTGCAACAGTCCCTCAGCACGTTCGTAACGTTGACGATTTAACTCTAAGCCAGCCAAGTCTAATGCAAACTCATATTCATCCTTTGAACTCAAGTCTGATGCTAACGGAACACTTTGAATTTTGTTTTCAATAGGTTGGATCGGGATTTCTGTCTTTTTAGGCGATTGACTACAGCCTGATAACAACACTATAAATAAAACAAGAAAACTCAGATATGACGTATTTTTTGATATTCGTAGCATTTAAAACCCTCGCCCTAATAGAACCATGCGTTCACCTAACAACAAAATCAAATAAGGCACCATTAGAAACGGCATAATGACCACGGCCATTTTGGCAGATGTTTTAGCCGCTTTTTCTTCAAGAAATTGTTCACGATCTTGATACATACGACGTGAAAACTCATTCAATGCTTCACTAATCGAACTACCCAATTTTTCATTTTGAATAAGTACTTGAACCAAGCTGTGGATGTCTTTAGTAGGATTACGTTCAGCAAATTGACGCAACGCATCCATACGTGACACCCCCATTTGTATTTGATCAAGCAAATATTCAAATTCATAACAGATCTCTGGATGAATGTCTTTCAACTCTTTGGAAACACGCTTTACAGCAACCAAATAACTTAATCCGGCATTCATACAAATATTACACATATCTAAAAAGTCAGGTAAATCCGTGCTAATTTGAGTTAACCGATTATTCCCCAAGAAAATAACTATGCGTTCAGGCGCCAATAAAACGACAATCGGCAACAACAATACAAGCTCTAAACGCGCACCTAACCATGACCATAAGACGGCTGCAAGAAGAATTGAAAGTAGAACGGCACTATATTTAATAAAAAAATAGGCACCAATATGCCGGTCATCACGATAGCCTGCACTGACCAATTGTTGCTGTATCTTAAAAACCTCTTTAGCGTTTTTAGGACCAATGGCTCGTCCTAATGTGCACCACCAACATTTTGAAAAGTTGCGTTTTTCTTTGGCATATTGACTAGCCAAACCAATTCGCCCTTTAATACGCTCTTTTTTTAGTTGGTTTGACTGTAACCTTAAAGTTTTATTAACAAATAGCCACGCAGTAAAAAAAGACAAACCTGCGACTATTAAAAGCAATCCCATTAAGTTCATTTTGACTAAAATCTCATCTTTAACATCTGGCGTAAAATAAGCGTTCCTACACTAATCATAGCGATAGAAAAAATAAATAATTTCAAGCCCGTTGGATCATACAAAAAGAAATTCATCGACTCTCGATCAAAAAAGTATTTATAACCAATGTACAGGACGGGTGCTCCTCCAATAAACCAAGCAGTAAAACGTGATTCTGCCGTTAAAGTTTTTAACTTTGCCTGAAACATATCCCTACGACGCATCAACTTTGACAACTCAGCA
Source organism: Pseudomonadota bacterium (assembly GCA_034722175.1). Taxonomy (GTDB): domain Bacteria; phylum Pseudomonadota; class Gammaproteobacteria; order Thiomicrospirales; family Thiomicrospiraceae; genus Thiomicrorhabdus. The sequence continues at coordinate 47,753 of JAYENR010000121.1, forward strand.
AGAATAGCCGCCAACTGGCCACCTGTTTCACGTTGAATAATAAGAGTAATAACAAAAAACTGCGCTTCAGGTAACGCAACACGTCGTTGAAACTCTCTTAAAATATCACGCATGCTAATACCTAAAGTAAGTTGCTTATTCACCTCTTTCATCTCCTGGGCTAAGGGGCCACGCATATCCTCACCAATCGCGTCTAATGCACCATCAATGCCATAACCAGAATGTAAAGAACGTACAATTGCATCTAACATTTCAGGAAACTGTTTCCTTAATTCAGCTTGGCGCTGTTTAATCTTCAACACAAGATAAATGATCGGAAACAAAGGTAAAATCACACTTATTAAAAATTGATTCTCTGTCAGGCTATTGAATTTAGTCGCTAGGATAAAGGCACTGATAAAAACCAGTGAACCCTGAACAGCTAATAGACGTATCACATCTTTCCTCTGAATAATCCCAGCTTTTTTAAACAGGCCTGTTAACCATAAATACCAACCACGATCCTTTTGACCCAATAATTGACTTTTAAAATTATGCTGTTCATTAGTTTGTAGACCTACTCGTGACAGTAATAAGCTGAGTTCAGCCTCTTTTTTACGACGCAATTTAAAAGAAATCGTGAACCCAATGACAGCGAAAGGCACCATCAGTGCCAAGCCGACAATAACAAACCCTAAATCCATTAGAATACTTCCTGAGTAAAGCTAAACAGATCCTGTGGCAGGCGATAGCCTACGGCTTCACATTTTTTGCCACACCCTGGGCGAAGTCCCGTTGCTTTAAATACACCACGCATCGTTTCAGAGTGTTTATCAAAAACATTTTCAAAGGTAAAAATCTCCTGCAAAACCACATTCTCTTCTTCTATACCCACGACTTCCGTAACCGACTCAACACGGCGCTTACCATCTTTACCACGATTAACATAAATAATCAGGTCAATCGCACTGGCAATCTGTTTACGAATCGAGGCGGCTGGAATATCCACACCACTTAAATTGATCATTAACTCCAAACGAGCGATGCTGTCTCGCGGACTATTGGCGTGTAAGGTTGCAAGCGAGCCATCGTGCCCCGTATTCATCGCTTGTAACATATCTAACACCTCGCCACCACGAACCTCACCCAAAACAATTCGATCTGGTCGCATACGTAAAGCGTTTTTTAACAACTCACGTTGAGTCACTTCACCCACACCTTCGGCATTAGGTGGGCGTGTTTCTAGACGCACCACATGAGCTTGCTGCATTCTAAGTTCAGCACTGTCTTCAATCGTAACTGTACGTTCATTTTCAGGAATCAATCCAGACAACATATTTAACGTGGTTGTTTTACCTGAACCGGTTCCTCCACAAACCAACATATTCAGTCCTGCTTTTACCGCATAGTCCAGAAAGGTATACATATGCTCGGTCATGGACCCGAATGAGATCAAATCTTTCGGCCTAAGATGTTTTTCTGGAAAACGTCGAATGGAAACACTGATACCATCGACAGCAAGGGGAGGAATGATAATATTGATACGGGAACCATCCGGTAAACGAGCATCAACCAAAGGAGAAGATTCATCAACGCGCCTGCCTGTAGTGTAGAGCATACGATCAACTTTGTTACGTAAATGCTCTTCACTGATAAAGCTGACGTCTGTTAACTCTAGTTGCCCACCTCTTTCGACATAAATTTGACTATAACTATTGATAAGAATATCAGAAATAGAGGAATCGGCTAACAATGGTTCAATAGGCCCTAGCCCATAAATTTCATCTAGTAGCTCAACGCCTAATTGGCGAACTTCCACCTCGGATAATGGATAGCCAAGCTCACCTGCGTATTCACGTACTAACTCCTCTAAACGAGGTCGAAGTTCTTGACGTGTTTCTTTACTGTCCGCTTGATAAAATGCTTCATCTTCAGCCGCTTTTTTCTGACAACGATGTTTGATTTCTAACAACGTTGGATTTTGCGCCAAATTGGCTTCAGACAACGCGCGGGGGGTAATGCTGGCTACTTTATCCTCAGAGTCACTTTTAGGCTGTTCAACAGGGATCTGACGCTGCTGTTCAACTTGACGTAGTCGATCACGCAAACTCATTGAGATACTGCCATTTTCTGATTAATAGTCGGTTCAACTTTTTCTACGGGCTTAACACTTAATTTTTTCTTGCTAAACAGGCCTGATAAAAACCCTTTCTTTTGTTTAAACTGAGCGCTTTCCGCCTCAACCTCTATCTGCAAACTACCGTTATGCAACATATTAGCAATACACAATAGCTGCTTGTTCACAATCGATTCAGGATTATATTCCTTCAATAAAACCCCTTCTTTTAAGGATTCATTGAAATCCGCATATTGATTGGCCACGCGAACGACCGAATCCACATCCAGAGCATCAATAATCTCATCTAGCATTTCATCATCTTGGCTTGTGCTACGATTGACAATCAGCTTAATCGATTCACGTATATAGCCCAATTTCTGGGTTAATTGAACCACAGAGTTCACAGCTCTTAATGAAGATAAAGACGGCTCGGCAACTAATACGATATTATCGGATTCATCTAAACAGCTTAAAGTCATGTCTGATAAATCACTCGCACAATCAATGATGACGTGATCGTAATAACGGCGCAGAGATTGAATAATGGTTTTAATAATCTCGCCATTAAGACCATCGAGTTCACCTACCTCAGTTGGCAAGGATAAGACATACAAGCCAGATTCATGGCGGCTTAAGGATTTATAAATCAGATTCTCGTCAAATCGATTTAAGTTATAAACAAAGTCCGTGAGTGAATAAAGGCGTTGACCTTCCATATTAAGATACAGAGGTACATCTCCTAACGGCATATTAAGATCAACTAAAACAGTGCGGCCTTCCGTCATTTCAGTCAACTGGGAAGCCAGGTTGGTTGCCAAAGCCGTACAACCGACCCCTCCTTTTAAACTAAACAGTGAGGAGACATTGCCATTTTTTCCTAGGCGTCGACGATCCTGCATATGCAGGATGGAAAGAATATGAAATACTTCATTAGGACATTCGATAAAACCTTGCACACCTTGATGAGAGGCTTCGATAATAAAATCAGCATCTTTATCTTTCAGTAGCACATAAACAGGCACACCTTTCGCCAAGGTTAAAATTTGATTGACTCTGGCCAGGGTTGTCTTTTGATCCCCCTGAAACTCTAACAAGACAAGATTAATACCTTCAGGCCAAATATGGGGAATCTCAGCCATTGATTCTAGTCCGAACTTAGACATAATGGAAACACGAACCGCTTCTCTTAAGTCTTCATCTTCGCCAAAGTATAAAGCCTGCTTTAAAGCCATCGAATTTGTCGACAATAACTTAGCCATTAGGGATTCTCCAGTCCAATTTTTACGGATAAATCAGGTAAGACACTCTCACCTTCTGGCAACAATTTTGCCACTTTCCCCATAAAGAAACCCTCTGCCGCACTTGGACGATCTAAGTTTTCACCAGGCAAAGTGACTTTCTTATCTTTTTCAATCGGCTCTACAAAGGTGGGCGTAACTAAAATAGCTAACTCTGATTGATCTTTTTCATAACTTGTTGAACGGAACAGTGCACCGATGATCGGAATATCACCTAATAATGGAACTTTGTTAATTGAGCTTCTTAGGTTGTCTTGAATCAAACCGCCAATCACAAAACTCTGCCCGGCCGCCATGGTAATCGTTGTTGTGGTTTTTCTTGATCTAAAACCAGGCACCACGATAGTACCGGCTTGATACCCGGCACTTGAGTCGATATTACTGACCTCAGGCGCAACCGTCATTTGTATTTCACCTGATTCGGTAATAATCGGACTAAAACGTAAGCGGATACCAAACTCTTTATACTCAACAGTAATGGTATTTTCATCTTGTGCCACAGGGATTGGAACCTCCCCTCCAACCAAGAAGTCTGCCGTTTCACCAGCTTGTACAATCAACTCTGGTTTAGCCAGAATACGCGCTAAATTATTACCTTCTAAAATAGATAAGACACCAAACAGATCACTGTCTAATGGATTAATACCGATCTGAAAACCATCTGGATGAGGAAACGCTAGACCAGCTGGCGTACCTGCTAAAACTTCCTCCACATTTAATAAAAAGCTCGCAGTGGAACCTAAGTTTCCTGGAGGAAAAATGCCAAAACGATCACGTTTATCTCGCATGGCTGCCCCACTTCTAAAAGGGTTGCCTTTGACCACTTCGGCAACTCTTACCGACAATTTAATCTGTTGCGGCCCTGTCACATTGATCATATTCACAACACTTAAACCTAAAGCCGAAATGACAGAATGAATACGTTTCTTTTGCGCTTTATTTGGCACAGCCATTAGCGGGAAACTACATGGTTTTGCTGAGTGGTGATGTGCCAAATAAAGCGC
>JAYENR010000122.1:0-12971 GCA_034722175.1 Pseudomonadota bacterium
TGTAAGCGCTAAAAGTGGTTTTAAAAAATTAAATAAATTGATAAAAGATGCTACTAATAATATTTACTTAAAAGATATATATCAAACTCAACAAGAAATAATTAACTTAGATATATTTGAAAAAAGAGATCGAAAAAAGCACCTAAGCCGTATAAAAAAACAAACACCATCAATAAAACGATAATGATTGAAAAGGCCTGTTTGTTGTTAATAAACTTCTTTTTCCACGCCTCTGCTTTGAGGTGTGGCCAGATAATGTACAAAAACACACCTAACGCTAAAAACTGTAAAGCGATCATGACATATTGAAGCCATACAGGAAGGTCATTTTCGATCATCATATGAAATGCCCTAATCGGTCAATAGGTTAACAAGTGTGTGGTAATAGATCTCAGTTAGTTGGTTTAAGTCCGAGACACTGACACGTTCATCAATTTGATGGATAGTTGCGTTAATAGGCCCCATTTCAATAACTTGAGCACCTGTTGGTGCAATGAAGCGTCCATCAGACGTTCCACCGCCAGTAGATAATGCAGGTTCGTACCCCATGACGGTATGAGTGGCCTGTTTAACTGCCTGAATTAATTCACCTTGCGCAGGTGTGATAAAGGGCAGGCCTGATAGGTTCCAGTCTAGCTTGTAATTTAGATTGTGATGATCTAATACAGCATGAACCCCTTCTTTCAAGGTTTCTGGGGTGTGTTCAGTCGAGAAGCGGAAGTTAAATAGGACTTCAACTGTGCCTGGAGTCACATTGGTTGCGCCTGTGCCACCATTGATATTGGATATTTGAAAAGAGGTAGGGGGGAAGTACTCGTTTCCATGATCCCACTGCATATGAACCAGTTGCTCCATTGCTGGGGCAAGCGTGTGAATCGGGTTTTCAGAAAGCTCAGGGTACGCGATATGACCTTGAATACCTTGAATGGTCAATGATCCACTTAAAGAACCACGGCGTCCATTTTTAATAGAATCGCCCAGTTTTTGGCTACTAGAAGGTTCGCCTACCAAGCAGTAATCAAACTTTTCATTACGTGCCTCTAATGCTTCTATAACTTTAACGGTTCCATCAGTGGCTGGACCCTCTTCGTCACTGGTAATGAGATAGCCAATTGAGCCTTTATGATCAGGATGTGCTTCAATAAAACGTTTGCTGGCAACCATAAAGCAAGCGATACTACTTTTCATATCGGCTGTGCCTCGACCATACATCATATCACCGTCAATATGGGCTGAGAAAGGTGGAAATGTCCACTCTTCAGCTGGGCCAGTTGGAACCACATCGGTATGCCCTGCAAAAACTATAAAAGGTCCAGTATCACCTTTACGAGACCAGATATTATCAACCTCACCAAACTTCATATGTTCTGTTGTAAAACCGAGTGGTTTTAGGTAGTCAGCAATGATCTGCTGGCAGCCTTTATCATCAGGTGTTACAGAGTCAATTTGAATTAGTTTTTGGGCAAGCTCAATGGTTTCAGTCATGTCGGTATCTTTTTAATATTTGAATAGCCATTCTAGGCGTTAGAGTCTGTTTTGAGAAGTCTTATAGTTTAATTAATTAAGGCTTGATACTCATCTGCTTTAAAGCCAAATAGTAACGTGGCTTCTGTTTGTAAAACAGGGCGCTTAATCAAAGTTGGCATCTCGGTTAAAACAGATAAATCTGTAGCATCCATTAGCTGCTGTTTCTGATCTTCGGTTAACTGCTTCCAACTGGTGCTACGTTTATTAACCATGACATTAATCGGTTGAGACTTTAACCAAGTTTCAATAGTTTCTAACGTTATCCCCTGTTTTTTAAAGTCATGGAACTCATACTCAACTCCATTACTTTCTAGAAACTTGCGTGCTTTACGAACTGTGTCGCAGTTTGGAATACCATACATTTTCATAAATTTGTTCTCAGTATTTTACGGTTGCTTAATTATAAAGATAAATTGATATCTAAGTAGTATTTAAATCGTTGGAAGCTATGCAGCCATATTGAACGCTTGATTAAGGTTAGCTAGATGGAACTTAATTTCAGGCTTACTGCCATCTGTGATTCGTGCAAAGTACTCAAAGAGAAGGTATAATTCGTTTCAATTTTTTAACACTTAAATTTTAGAGAATAGCATTATGACAATCAAACGAATTGGACATCGTTATAGCGATACTAAAACTGGCGCAACTTTAGACGTGTGGTTTCCGCGTTCTAATAAAGAGATCGCCCGTAACTGTTTGGCTGTAAAAGCCGGTCTGATTAAAGGTGACTTTGTAACAGTAGAGATTGATTCGGTTGATGATGCTCCAAAGTCGGCAGAAGATGCTTATCTTCGTTTACACCTACTATCTGAGTGTGCTTACAAGCCTCACACCATTAACCTTGATGGCGTTTTTGGTCTGTTGAACAATGTTGCGTGGACCAGCGCAGGACCGGTTCTGCCGTCTGAAGTTGAAAACCTACGTGAAGCGATTGCAGGTGAAGAGGTACAGTTTAATGTTACTTCAATCGATAAATTTCCACGTATGACGGACTATGTGATTCCAGAGGGTGTGCGTATTGGCGATGCGGATAGAGTTCGTCTTGGCGCACACCTTTCACCAGGTACAACCATCATGCATGAAGGTTTCTGTAACTTTAACGCTGGAACTTTGGGTAACTCTATGGTCGAAGGTCGTATCAGTGCCGGAGTGGTTGTTGGCGAGAACACTGATATCGGTGGTGGTGCCTCAATTATGGGGACACTTTCTGGTGGCGGTAAACAGGTTATCTCAATGGGTCAAAGAAACCTACTGGGTGCCAACGCTGGTCTTGGTATCTCTCTGGGTGATGACTGCATTATCGAATCTGGTCTGTATATTACGGCTGGAACAAAAGTTAAAATGCCAGATGGTTCTATTATCTCTGCGCGTGAACTGTCTGGTCAGTCTAAGTTATTATTTAGACGTCATAGCCAAACAGGTGAAGTTCAGGCGATTATGACGGATGGTACTTTGTGGGGTGGTTTAAATGAGACCTTGCACAGCAACGATTAAGAAATCGTCATAAAACGTGTTTTTTGTCTGGCTTGAAGTTGGATGAATGATCAAAAGCCGCAGGCCAAAAGGTCTAGCGGCTTTTTTTTGAGTTTTAAAAGGAGATTAATCATGGCTAAGGTCTATGGTTTGGATCACGTCAGTATTATTGTTAAAGATGCACAAGCCTCGCTTGAGTTCTACCAAGAGCTATTAGGGCTGAAATGCTTAGAACGACCAGAACTTGGTTTCCCTGGTTACTGGTTAGATCTATTTTCAGGACAGAGTCTTCACATTATGCAGTTAGATAATCCGAATGACGATACCATAAGACCAAAGCATGGAGGACGCGATTATCATTTTGCCCTGAGAGTGGACTCAATTGATTCTTACACGGCTAAACTCGAAGCAGGGGGAGTGACATTCACTCAAAGTCAGTCAGGACGACAAGCCTTGTTTGTTAAAGATTTAGATAATAATGCGTTTGAGCTATTTGAATACAAAGAATAAACAATCCTTGATTAAGTTTGCGGGAAGGGTGGCCTGCTTAAGTTCAAACAGGCCAAGTTTGACTCTGTGATTTTGTAGGATTATTCGTCTTTTTCTATCAATGCGATTAAAGCCTCTGTCAACTCTTCTTTTTTTACTGGGTCGTTAATGGCCATGTTTTCAGTGTCACTGATTAAAAATACATCTTCTGCTTTTTCGCCCGCAGTATGAATTTTGGCATCATGCAGACGAATGTTACATGATTTTAATGCACAACCAATACGCGCTAGTAAACCAGGAACATCCTTGGTGTGAATGGCTAATTCGGTGAAATGTTTATTCGTTTTGTTAAAAGTGATTTCAGTTGGTGTTTCAAAACAACGCATGCGACGGGTATTTAAAGTACGGCGGAATTCAATTGGATCAATTTCAGTGACATTCAGTTGTGAAGTTATGAAGTTGATGATTTCAGAAGGATCTTGTTCATCGATTTGTGTTTGATTGTCTTCACTTAAGAAATAAACCAATACTAAGGTCATATCTTTAGAGGTAGAGAAGATTTTAGCTTCAACGACGTTGTAGTGTAGTTTGTCCAATGCGTAAGCAATATGGGCAAACAGGTAGTCCCGGTCAGGCATGTAAATCATTAGTTCAGACGCACCCTTAGATGTCTGGCTTTGCAGGTGAATATTTGATTGCTGATCATCTACTTGATAGAGCAGTTTGGTAATACGAGCAACATCTGCTGCGTTTTGACGACTAAAGAATTCGCTGTCCTTTAAACTATTCCAAAAGGCTTTATAGTCAACTGATTTAAGTCCACGTTTTGAAAGTAGTTCCTTAGCCTTCTCTTGAGTTTGCAGTGCTTTTTTCGTTTTGCTTTTGGGAATGCTAGATGCTTCTGAAAGGTATTTTGAGGTTTCATTATACAACTCTAAAAATAGAGAGTTTTTCCAATCATTCCAAACATCATCCGAAGTTGCGCAAACATCGGCAACCGTGAGTAGATATAGGTAATCTAAGTGCTCTTGGTCTTGAACTAATTCAGCAAAATAGTGAATCACTTTAGGGTCAGAAAGATCTTTCTTTTGTGCAATGCTTGAGAAGTCTAAATGTTGTCGAACTAACCAGCTTAAGAGCTCAGCATCTTTAGTGGATAAATTATGTCTCCAAGCAAATTGACGTGCATCCTCTGCACCTAACACTTCATGTGCGCCACCTCGACCTTTGGCAATATCATGGAACAGGCCTGCCAAGAATAATATCTCTGGTTTACAGAGTTCTTTAGCGATTTGGTGTGCGGTTGGAAATTCGTATGCAAAGTCTTCAACAAAGAAACGTCTTAAATTACGAATGGTTAAAATTGTATGATCATCAACAGTATAGGCGTGGAATATATTAAACTGCATTAAGCCCGTGATCTTTTTGAACTCTGGTAGATACTCCCCTAAAATCCCATAACTGTGCATACGTTTAACAGAGGCGTTTACCCCTTTTGGTTGACGGAATATTTCAATAAATAGCGCTTTATTGATTGGATCACTACGGAAGTTTTCATCAACTAGGTGTAGGTTTTCGCTCACTGAACGTATGGCATTAGAACGTAACCCTAGAATATTTGGATAGTTTTCAAGAATGATAAATATTTCCAATAATGCCGTCGGGTTGTTCTGAAAGGTATCGGCCGATTTAATGTCTAAATATTGGTCTATGAGCTGAAATCGGGAGTTGATTGAGATGATTGCTGGTTGGTCACTTTTGAAGAGTTCTTCTCTAAAGTGCTGTAATAGAATCTCATTCATTTTAACAACGCTTTGAACGTTACGATAATAACTACTCATAAACTGTTCAACAGCCATTTTTTCAGGGGTGTCTTCGTAACCAAAACTTTCGGCGATCTGCTGCTGGTTATCAAACTGCAAGCGGTCTTCTTTACGCTTTTTCAAGTGATGTAATGCAAAGCGCACACGGTTTAGATAACGGTAACCAGCCTCGATTTCACGAAACTCTTCAGCGGATAAAAAGCTATGCTGAATCAATTCATTAATTGAGGTGGCATTGAAGTGACGTTTAGCCACCCAGTAGATGGTTTGAATATCACGTAATCCACCTGGGCTCTCTTTTACATTGGGTTCAAGTTGATAGACCGTATCATTAAAACGTTGGTGACGTGCTTCTTGCTCTTCAAGTTTAGCTTGGAAGAAGTTCTTGCTAGGCCAGAAGGTTTTATTGTTCCAAATGGTCTGCATCTCTTCTTGTAACTCATAATCTCCCGTGATCCAGCGTGATTCAAGCAGGCTAGTCGCCGTTGAAACGTCTTTCTGGCCCTCTACAAAACAATCATCAATGGTGCGGACGGCATGGCCTAAATCAAATCCAAGATCCCATAGAAAGGTCACAAACTGTGAGATTTGATCATGGTTTTTCTTCTGATCCTGAATCAGGATTAAGACATCAATATCTGAAAAGGGGAGAAGTTCACCACGCCCGTAACCACCAATTGCCAGTAAGGATGTTCCTCGATCTTCGGGAATAAAGTATTGCCAAATTTTCTTTAAAATTTGATCGACAAACGTTGACCGTTCTTTTACGAGTTCGCTGACTGCACCGCCATTCTCGAACTGAGAAAATTGATAGTCTTGAAACTGTTGTAAGGTTTGACGACCTGTTTTCAGGGCTTCCAACAGATCACCACTAGATAGGGTGGCAACAAAACTGGGTAGTGAGGGGCGTTCAGAATTCATTATGATTGACTCGTCTAGATACTTTTAATTAAGTAAGCCCTTATTAGGCTTAAGGATGCTCTATATTAATCTGGTAGAAAAGGGGTTTCGCCTTTACGCAGAGTAAAGATTTCATAACCATTTTCAGTGACCGTTAAGGTGTGCTCCCATTGTGCTGATAATTTGCGGTCTTTTGTGACTACCGTCCAATTGTCACCAAGCAATTTAACCGGTGCTTTACCTTGGTTAATCATGGGCTCTATTGTAAATACCATACCTGGTTTTAAGACAATATCTTTAAGTTCGTCAGAGGCGTAATGCAGTACTTGAGGCTCTTCATGAAAGTCCGAACCAATTCCATGACCACAATACTCGCGCACGACTGAGTAGTTATTTTTTTCCGCATGCTGCTGAATTGCTGAAGCAACATCATATAAGGTCGCTTCTGGTCTAACTTGTTCAATACCTAACCATAGACATTCGCGGGCAACTCGACATAGGCGGCTTGCAAAAGGTTTAACTTGACCAACTTCAAACATCATTGATGTGTCACCGTGATAGTCATCTTTAATGACCGTGACATCAATATTGACAATATCCCCTTTTTTAAGGGTTTTTAAGTCTTCTGGGATACCGTGACAGACAACCTGGTTGACAGAGATACAGCTTGAAGCAGGAAAGCCATGGTAATTTAAAGTAGCCGGGATTGTACCTTGTTCATTAACCATGTAATTATGCATGATCCGGTTTAATTCACCGGTTGCAACGCCTGCAACTACGTGCGGTGTAATCATGTCTAATACAGCTGCCGCTAACTTTCCTGCGACTCTCATTTTTTGCAGTTCATCTGCCGTTTTAATCTTAATGGCCATTCTTTATCCGTCTAGAGTTTGATTGCCTGTAAATTAAGGCGTTTTCTCAAAATAAAATTGTTAATTAGGCTGGAATGTGATATAAATGCCGCGCCTTTCGAATGAGAGGAATTTTAACAGAAAATCCGCACGTTTATCGACACATAAAGCGGGGTGCCTTAAAAGACAAGGTTCGCTTTATGGATAAACGGAGGCCTAACCCCAATTGGAGATAAAATCATGGCAAAAGTTACCATGCGTCAAATGCTAGAAGCCGGTGTTCACTTCGGTCACCAAACACGTTATTGGAACCCTAAGATGGGTGAGTACATCTTCGGAGCTCGCAATAAGATTCATATTGTTAACCTAGAGAAAACGCTACCGATGTTTAACGATGCGTTAAACATGCTAGGCGGCGTTGCTGCAAACAAAGGTAAAGTACTTTTTGTTGGTACTAAGCGCGCTGCATCAGAAATCGTTGCAGAAGAAGCTAAGCGTTGTGGTATGCCATACGTTAACCACCGTTGGTTAGGTGGTATGTTAACAAACTTCAAGACTATTAAGCAGTCAATCAAGCGTCTTAAAGAACTTGAAGTAATGGAAAAAGACGGAACTTTCGAAAAAGTAACTAAGAAAGAAGCGTTAATGATGACTCGCCAAAAAGCTAAGCTAGAGCTTTCTTTAGGTGGAATTAAAGATATGCGTGCTATGCCGGATGCAATCTTTGTTGTTGACACTGGTAATGAAGGTATCGCTATTCAAGAAGCTAAGAACCTAGGTATTCCAGTTGTTGGTGTTGTAGATACTAATAACGATCCTCGTGGTATTGATTATGTTATCCCTGGTAACGATGATGCGATTCGTGCAATTAAATTGTACCTATCTGCAGTTTCAGATGCAGTAATTGAAGGTAAAGACTCTATTACGACTGGCGCTGCTGGTGATGATTTCGTAGAAGCAGAAGAGAAATAATCTGCAAAATTAATTTGAGCAGGCCTGTTCAGTCAGGCCTCTTTTATGGATTAACGAATCAAACGAATTTTTAAGGATTTATTAAGATGGCAATTACAGCTGGAATGGTAAAAGAACTGCGCACAATGACTGGTGCGGGTATGATGGATTGTAAAAAAGCATTGGCTGAAACTGACGGTGATATAGATGCTGCTGTTGAGTTTCTTCGTAAGAAGGGTATGGCGGGTGCTGATAAAAAAGCAGGTCGTGTAGCGGCAGAAGGTCGTATTGCGATTGCTGTATCAGACGATAAGAAAAAAGCAGTTATTGCGGAAGTGAACTGTGAAACAGATTTTGTTGCTAAAGGTGATGAGTTTAAAGAATTTGCTGATGAGATCGCTTCAATTGCTTTAGCATCGGGCACAACGGATATCGAAGCACTTATGGGCGAAAAAATGGCTTCTGGTGAAACAATCGATCACCGTCGTCGTGAATTGATTGCTAAAATCGGTGAGAACATGGCTGTTCGTCGTTTAGAAATGATCGAAACTAATGGTCAAATTGGCCAGTATCAGCACGGCGAGAAGATCGGTGTTGTTGTTGATATGACAGGTGGTGATGAAGCTCTATCTCGTGACGTAGCAATGCATGTTGCAGCAGCGAAACCAACCGCAGTTTCTGTTGATGACGTTGATCAAGAGATGGTAGCAAAAGAACGTGCCTTCCAAATTGATCAAGCAAAAGAATCTGGCAAGCCAATGGAAATCATTGAAAAGATGATTGAAGGTCGTATGCGTAAGTTCCTTCAAGAAATTACTTTGATGGGTCAGTCTTTTGTTAAGGATCCAGATCAGTCGGTTGAGAAGTTGCTTAAAGCAAACGACGCAACTGTTTCAACATTTGTTCGCCTAGAAGTAGGTGAGGGTGTGGACATTGAAGAGTTAGATTTTGCTTCTGAAGTGGCAGCAGCAGCTAAGGCAGTAACTGGTTAGTTACTGCTTATAGACTGTGTTAAGGCCATGGCCAACTGAACTTTCGAGTTTGGTGGTCGTGGCTTTTTTGTATGTATCAAAAGATAATATTGAAAGGATGGGACATGGCACTTAAATATAAGCGTATTCTATTAAAGTTCAGTGGTGAAGCACTTATGGGCGACGGCGATTTTGGTCTAGATGCAAATACTCTAAAGAGTGTCGTTGCAGAAGTTAAATCCTTACGTGATTTAGGTGTTGAGGTTGGTATTGTTGTCGGTGGCGGTAATATTTTCCGTGGCGCACAAATTCAAGGCTCAGGCATTCAAAGAACCACGGGTGACCAGATGGGTATGATGGCAACCGTTATTAACGCCTTAGCATTACGCGATGTGATTGAAAGCATGGGGATGCGTTCTCAGGTGTTGTCAGCGATGCCAATTGAAGGTGTTTCAACTGGTTTCAATGCTAATTTGGTAAAAAAACAGTTGTCAGATGGTGAAGTTGTCATCTTTGCAGCCGGTACTGGAAGTCCTTTCTTTACCACTGATACGGCTGCGGCACTGCGTGGTATCGAAATAGATGCAGAGATTGTACTAAAAGCCACTAAGGTAGACGGTATTTATACTGCAGACCCAATGAAAGATGATTCTGCAACCCGTTATGCCAATTTGTCGTATGAGGAAGTTATTCAGAAAAATCTGCAGGTTATGGATCAAACAGCGTTTGTTTTGTGTCGTGATCATAAGATGCCGATTCGTGTTTTTGATATGTTTAAAGATAACGCAGTGATTCGAATTGTAAAAGGTGACGATGAAGGCACTTTGGTTAGTTAAGAATTAGGAGTGAATGTAATGTTAAATGAAATTCGTGAAGACGCTCAGTCTAGAATGGAAAAGTCAGTAGAGAACTTAGAGACTAACTTTGCCAAGATTCGTACTGGACGTGCGCACCCAAGTATTTTAGATTCTGTAACCGTTGACTATTATGGCTCTCAGGTTCCAATTAGTCAGGTTGCTAATGTTAATGTGGAAGATGCTCGTACTTTATCTGTTCAGCCCTGGGAACAGCCAATGGTTGCAGTGATTGAGAAAGCGATTATGATGTCTGATATTGGAGTGAACCCAGTAACAAATGGTAACGTTATGCGTATTCCAATGCCGCCTCTGACAGAAGAGCGTCGTAAAGATTTAACTAAAGTAGCTCGTGCTGAAGCAGAGAATGCTCGTGTTGCAATTCGTAATGTTCGCCGTGATGCTAATGGTGATGTTAAGTCTCTATTAAAAGATAAAGACATTACGGAAGATGAAGCGCGCCAAGCAGAAGATCAAATCCAGAAGATTACCGATCAAATGGTTGCTAAAGCGGATGCATTGTTAAAAGAGAAAGAAGAGACTTTGATGGAAATTTAATTCGATATTTATGCCGTTTTACGGCATAATCTATCCTGGTTTTTTCTATAAAACGGCCAATTAACGGTAGTATTTATTACCGTTATGGCCGTTTTTCATATCCTGTCGCAGAGGTTTGGTTTGCTTAAACAACAAAATCAACAGCTTAATGTACCTAAACATGTTGCAATCATTATGGATGGCAATGGCCGTTGGGCCAAAAAACGCCTTCTACCTCGCTTTATTGGACACCAAAAGGGCTTGAATGCTGTTAAGCGTGTTGTCTCACACTGCTCTGAAATAGGGGTTGAATCCTTAACGTTATTTGCTTTTAGCACAGAAAATTGGCGACGTCCTCAAGAAGAAGTTAATAAACTGATGGGATTGTTTTTAAAAGCTCTGCAGCGCGAAGTGGCTAAGCTTGATGAAAATAACGTCAAATTAAAGATTGTCGGTGATCGCAGTGCATTTAACGAAGAGATTCAAACCCACATCGAATTAGCAGAAGAGCAGACAAGTAGCAATACTGGGCTGATACTGAATATCGCCGCTAACTATGGTGGCCGTTGGGATGTAGTGGAAGCGGTTAAGCGATGGCAACTGGCTAATCCGGATGCAGATATATCCCAGCTGTCTGAATCGCAACTGTCTGAATATGTTTGCCTTGCTGATCAAGCTGAACCCGATTTATTGATTCGCACGGGCGGGGAGCAGAGAATAAGTAATTTCTTAATTTGGCAGATGGCGTATGCGGAATTCTTTTTTACCGATACGCTTTGGCCAGATTTCAATGAAGCTTCTATTGATGAAGCGATCGCCTCTTTTAGTCATCGGGAACGTCGATTTGGGCAAACCGGAGACCAAGTAAAATAATATGTTAAAGCAACGTGTATTAACGGCTGTGATACTTGCTGTCGGTGCTATTTTGGCTCTATTTGGTGCATCTCCAATTGTATGGCTTTCGATTATGCTTGTGATTGGTTTTATTGCCGCGTGGGAATGGACAGGTTTTGCTGGCTTAAACTCAAGTTTGCAAAAAACAATTTACGCTAGCACCACAGTGGGTCTATCGTACCTTGGGTTGGAATACTTAAGTCATCAAAACTTGGTGGTTTTTACCCTTTTAGAAATGGTATTGCTAATTCGTATTGTTGGTCGTTACCAACGCTCTAAAGGGCAAACGGTTGTATCATCGGTAGGTTTAGTTCTTGCATTGGGTTGGTTGTTTATTCCTCTGTTTGTTATTGTCATGATTCAGTTCAGAGAGCTTTTTTCTGCTGAAGCTTTATTAATGAGTCTGTTTACGATTTGGGCGATTGATACCGGAGCTTACTTTAGTGGTAGGAAGTTTGGTAAAAATAAATTAGCTAAATATGTCAGTCCAGGAAAAACCTGGGAAGGTGTATACGGAGGGGTGATCTTGGCATTTATTGTTGCTTTGATTGGCGTTTATCTGATCGAGCCAGAGCTAGTTTTCTCGCTTGAGATATTTGCTCTTATTGCCGCATTTATAGCGATGTTCTCCGTTTTGGGTGATCTGTTTGAAAGTGTCCTAAAACGTCAAGTAGGATTAAAGGATAGTGGTTCAATTCTACCGGGTCACGGTGGAGTTCTTGATCGTATTGATAGTTTATTGATTGCGGTGCCGATGTTTTATGTGTTATGGGCTTATGGGAGTTCGCTACTTTGACATTTATGTGGTCTCTACTAGGTTTTATCTTAGCTATTGGAATTTTGGTGACCATCCATGAGTGGGGGCACTATCAGGTTGCTCGCTGGTTTAATATTAAAGTGGTCAAGTTTTCGATTGGTTTTGGAAAAAAGCTATGGTCAAAGCAGGGTAAGGAAACAGAATTTCAACTTGCACTAATTCCAATTGGTGGTTTCGTGAAGTTCGTTGACGAGAGAGAGGGGCCGGTTGCTGAAGAGGATCTGCCACGTGCTTTTAATCGTCAAAGTGTTTACAAACGTTTTGCAGTGGTTGCAGCAGGACCAATCATTAATCTTATCTTTGCTTGGATGATGTTTACAGCAATTTATATGATTGGTGTGTCTGCCCCTAAACCGATTTTTGATCAACCAATTGCTAAATCGGCGCTTGAAAAAGCGTTACCAGATAATGACCAGGCCTGGTTGGTTTTGCAAGTCGATCAGCAAGAAGTCACCTCTTGGTTAACAGTGCGTGAACAACTCTTAATGGCATTAGTTGATGATCAAAAGCGTGTTTCATTGACTTTGGAAAGCATTGAAACGGGTCGGATTAAGGTTTTAGATAATGTATCACTTGCTGAGCTAGATTTAGAAAACCAAAAACAGAATTGGGTAAGAGCGATTGGGTTTCAGCCAGCGATGATTCCTGTGCCTGCAATAGTGGGGGATGTTAAAGCGAATGGCCCTGCTGATTTAGCAGGGCTCCAGTCAGGTGATCTTATTTTGAGTATTAATGGTACTGCTATTCATTACTGGCATGATTTAGTAACGACCGTTAGAGACTTGCCGAACCAGGAGGTTTTTGTTGTCGTTTCACGTGATGGTGTTAATTACGACCATCAAGTTGCATTAACCGCAAACGCGGCTGCAAATGATGATTTAACG
>JAYENR010000123.1:0-2183 GCA_034722175.1 Pseudomonadota bacterium
TGCTCTTAGACCTTAGTCGGTTACACTTTCACCCACTAAGGTCTAAGAGCAAATCACAACAATAGTAAACGTCGTAAAAAAAGCAGAAAAAGTGTAACCGACTAAGGTCTAAGAGCAAATCACAACGTTGTAATGCCGTTATCTGACTCAACATCTAGTGTAACCGACTAAGGTCTAAGAGCAAATCACAACGGCGTAAGCGTGACCTTTTTATCCCACTTAAGTGTAACCGACTAAGGTCTAAGAGCAAATCACAACGTTAAGTCTAGTGCTACGCTATACGCACCAAGTGTAACCGACTAAGGTCTAAGAGCAAATCACAACGTTTGTTGCGGTGGTTGAATCTCGAATTCAGTGTAACCGACTAAGGTCTAAGAGCAAATCACAACTGGGGTTTACAGGCTCTAAAGCCGCAGCCTAGTGTAACCGACTAAGGTCTAAGAGCAAATCACAACGGACCCAGAAGCGGTACTGATTGAGGACAAAGTGTAACCGACTAAGGTCTAAGAGCAAATCACAACTGATGTGGCGTTGTCACCCTCACCAAACTAGTGTAACCGACTAAGGTCTAAGAGCAAATCACAACGATGATCTTACCAGGCCTGGTAAATGCTGAAGTGTAACCGACTAAGGTCTAAGAGCAAATCACAACTATAAGATAAATTATCAAGAGTCGTAATAAAGTGTAACCGACTAAGGTCTAAGAGCAAATCACAACTAGAGAATATGAAAGCCTTTGATCCAGCAAGTGTAACCGACTAAGGTCTAAGAGCAAATCACAACCATTAGCGACAGCACCTTGCGTTAGGTATTAGTGTAACCGACTAAGGTCTAAGAGCAAATCACAACCAGTTGTGTGGCTGGATCTGCTGCGCCATTAGTGTAACCGACTAAGCTCTAAGAGCAAATTGTAGTGGTATAGTGAATTTGGCCACTTATTTGGATGTGTTAAAGAATTTTTTAGGCATTCTTCAAGCCAAACCCAATCCCCTGTTCAATATCGCTAAAGCCTTGTTGCAATAAAAACAATCTATCAACACCAAGCGCAACGCCACTGCAATCTGGCAGCGGTTTTTGTTTAAGGGTATCTAATAAGTTCTCATCCAACGGCACGGCTGGCAAATTGTATTCTTCGCGCAAATCTAACGATTCATTAAAACGTTCACGATATACGTCCGCATCCGCCAGTTCGTGATAGCCATTGGCTAATTCCATGCCATTTACAAACACTTCAAAACGCTCGGCCACTTGATCATTATCCGCTGAAATCTGTGCCAAAGCGGCATCGCGTGCTGGATAGTGATACATCACAGTAATGCAATCCTTACCTAGTTGCGACTCAATCACTTCGGTTAAGACTAGCTGCTCCCAAAGCGTTTTGTCGTCTTTATTCACGCCAACAATTTCTGGCACATTAAAACGTTTTAAGCAGGCCTGGCAGGTTTCAGAACCCGCGGTAAAAATATCTTCAATGCCTGCGTAGGTTTGAAACGCTTGCTGATACGATAAGCTTTGAACCTTTAAATCACCCAAAACGGTTTTCAACAGGTCGGTTACTTCATCAATCAAATCAAACATCGAGAAACCAAGTCGATACCACTCCAGCATGGTGAATTCCACCTGATGACGCGGGCTTAAATCCCCATCTCGAAACACTTTACCTAAAAAGAAAATATCACCACTGCCATGACACAAAAGACGTTTCATTGGATATTCTGGCGATGTATGCAGATAGAAGGTTTGAGGCTCTTTATAGCCTGGCACTTGAATATCGGTACTTAGTGAATGCAAATGCACATCAGGGGTGGCGGCCGTTGATAAGAGGGGGGTATCCACCTCCAACACATTGCGGGCATAAAAAAACGCTCGCAATGTTTGTAACAGTTGCGAGCGTTTTTGTAAGCGATCTTTGAGCGAATCGGATTCGCCCAAAGCAAACGGAGACTTACTTGGCACGTGAGACGTACTCGCCTTTTTCCGTATTAACAATAACTTTTTCACCAATTTGAACAAATAGAGGAACCTGAACCACGGCACCTGTGCTTAACGTTGCTGGCTTCCCCCCCGTTCCTTGAGAGTCCCCTTTTAAACCAGGGTCGGTATCGGTGACTCTTTTTAACGGTCAACCAATTTCAGTGACACCACCAAAACAAATTACGCTTGAAGTCACCGATACCGACCCT
>JAYENR010000124.1:0-12789 GCA_034722175.1 Pseudomonadota bacterium
AGGTTATTTCTGTCATGATAATAAGTCCGGTGATAAACAAGTTTATAACCGCACAGTCGCTTTGCGCGACACTTGGAGTGGCAAGTAAGCCCTCCATCATTTTTATATAAAGGATTTAATGAATGTTAGTTTGCGGAGTAGAGTTAACCGGTAGTGAAGCGATAGTCAGTCTGTTACAAGAAAACGAGGGTATGTTCTATATGCCAGAGTGTCGTGTAAGACGCATTCAGTGTAAAAATGTCGACAGTGCCAGTGAATTAAAGTACTTTCAAAAGACCTTTGAAAAGTTAGCAGAAGATTACAAAATTGATCATGTGGTGATTAAAGAGCGCATGAAAAAAGGCAAATTTGCCGGTGGGGCAGACGGTTTTAAATTGGAAGCGGCATTACAGCTGTCTGATTTAAGTGTGTCGTTGTTATCATCAACGCAACTCAAAGCAAATTTAAAGCATTACCCGATGCCTATAACCTTTGCTGAAACGGGACTTAAGAAGTTTCAAGAAACTTCTTTTACCACGGCGTTTGCCTATATCGCCGGCAAGCACGAATGGTAAGAAAGCTATTGCGAACCACTTAGTCGTTGTTAAAAACGTGTTTAAAATGCTCATTTACTAAACGTAAACTCCGCTTTTGCACAAGTTTTTGCCTAGACTAAATGATTCTCATAACGCTTTCAAATATGTGTACAACATAGTGTTAACTCAAGAATAGGCGCAATAAGCGCCTTTTTTATTACCAGGCCTGTTGAGTTTGTTTTAACCAAAAAAATCTATAAAGTTTGTGTATAGAACACAGGTTTTTAATTAAATATCGAGAAAATCATGTCCAATTCCTCTTTTGATCATCTAGATTTGCCATTGTCGCAATTGCAGAACTTAACCGCTTTGGGTTACACCACTATGACGCCGATTCAAGCAGAAGCTTTACCATTGGGTTTAGGTGGTAAAGATTTGATTGCACAAGCCAAAACCGGTAGCGGTAAAACCGCCGCGTTTGGGATTCCTTTATTGAATAAGCTAGATATTAAGCGTTTTCAGGTACAAGGTTTGGTGGTGTGTCCAACCCGTGAACTGAGTAATCAGGTGGCGGAAGAGTTACGCCGTTTAGCACGCTTTCAGAGTAATATCAAAATTGTGGTATTGAGTGGTGGGGTGCCTGCAAGGCCGCAGATTGCCTCTTTAGAGCACGGTGCACATGTCGTGGTGGGCACGCCCGGTCGTTTGAATGACATGATCCAGAAAAAGCATTTGGATCTGACTCAGCTTGAAACGGTGGTGTTGGATGAAGGAGATCGTATGTTGGAGATGGGCTTTAAAGAGCAGATCATCGATCTTTTAGAGTTCACGCCTAAAGATCGTCAGACTCTGTTGTTTTCAGCGACCTTTCCAGAAGATATTAGCTATATCAGTCGTCGTTTTCAGAAGAATCCAATGGAAGTAGCGGTCGAATCTCATCATGATATGGATACGATTGATCAGCAGTTTTATATCTGTCACCATAAAGAAAAGCTAGCAGGCCTGGTGAGAATTTTAGCGGCCAAAGAGTATGAGCATGCGATGGTTTTCTGTAATACCAAAAAGTTGGTTCAGGATGTGGTCGATTATTTGGATGAGAAAGGTTTTAATGCGGTCGCCCTGCATGGGGATATGGAGCAGCGTGAACGTGAACAGGTGCTGATGCAGTTTAAACATCACAGTACCAACTTACTGGTCGCAACTGATGTCGCTGCCCGTGGTTTGGATATTGAAGCTTTGCCTGCGGTGATTAACTTTGAACTGCCACGAGATGGCGATACCTATGTGCACCGTATTGGCCGCACCGGTCGAGCGGGATTGGAAGGGGTGGCGATTACGCTATTTACTGAAAAAGAGAGTTACAAACTAGAAAACTTGGGTGAGATGCAAGGCCATGCGATGCAGTATGAGTCGATTGAACGTCTGCCACAAGGTCGTAAAAACCGAGTTGAGCCAAAATATTTAACGCTTTATATCTCAGGTGGACGTAAAGATAAAGTCCGTCGAGGTGATGTCTTAGGTGCGATTGTTAAAGAGGCCGGTGTGGCGGGGGAGCACGTTGGTAAAATTGATGTGGTTGACCACTCAACTTATGTG
Source organism: Pseudomonadota bacterium (assembly GCA_034722175.1). Classification (GTDB taxonomy): domain Bacteria; phylum Pseudomonadota; class Gammaproteobacteria; order Thiomicrospirales; family Thiomicrospiraceae; genus Thiomicrorhabdus. Next base: position 2,112 of record JAYENR010000124.1, read on the forward strand.
GCAATTGAACGAGACTATGCACACCAAGTGGTGAGTCGTTTAAACCAAGGTAAAATCAAAGGACGTCGTTTTAAGGTCGGTCGTTTGTAAGGCTTGACGATACCTATAAATCAGGCATAAAAAAACGGAGCTTAAATTATTTTAAGCCCCGTTTTATTATCTATGTTTTAAAGGTTTTTTATAAAGCTTGAACGCGTTCTAACATCGCTTGAGCATGACCTTCAGGTGCCACTTTATAGATTGCCTCTTCTAAAATACCGTCTTTGTTAATCACAAAAGTAGAGCGTACAATGCCCATTTTAGAGATGCCGTTTTTCTCTTTTAGTTGCCAAACTCCGTAAGCTTCACACAAGCTGCCATCGGTATCCGCTAACAGATCCACTTTCAAATTAAACTTGTCAATAAACGCTTGGTGACTGCCACAATCATCTTTACTGACTCCTAAAACAATCGTGTCTGCTACGGCAAACTCATTTGCTAAAGCAGTGAACTCATTGGCCTCAATGGTACAGCCAGGGGTGTCATCCTTTGGATAGAAGTATAGAAGCACATTTTTAGTGCCTTTAAAGTCAGCTAAGGAAACAGCATTATCATGCTGGTTAACCGCTGTAAATACCGGGGCAACTTGTTGAGCTTGCAACATATTAATTTACCTTTAAATTCGTTTTAAAAACCGTAAGAGACCTTTGCACGAGTGAATGCACGAATAAAAATGGTTAAAATTCACCAGATTTTTGTTGAAAAACTAGTGAATAGCTGGCTATTCACCACGTTTTCCGTCGCAATCAGGCAAATTTTTCCTCATTTTTTCTTTCGCACCCCACTCGTGCAAAGGTCTCCGTAAAAATACATCATATCGAAGATAGCGGCGATAGATTCCATGAATTTTGTATGTTTGTGGTATTGATTCAGTGGATTCGGTGCGTAAAAAATGGGAATAGGATAGAATTGAGTCATCATTTTAAGGTTTCAAATTGATCAATCAAAGGGTATTGGATTGAAAATCGCAACAGGTTCTATCAAACAAAACTTTCTGATCAGTCTGCTCATATTGGTGATTGGACTGCTTATCACCACAGCACGTTACTTTTATATCGCTGATAGCCGACAGCAAGCGATTGTTCAAGTGTTTGAAAGACATGCTGATCACTACTTTTTAGCGATTGAGCGTGCCGTAAAAAGTGAGATTGAACGTGTAAATAGTTTGTCTGCGGTATTTGAATATGGTCGAGAGGTTGGACGTGATGAATTTAACCATTATGCCAATGTTTTGTTAGCCTCAAAAAATGCCATCCAATCTTTAAACTGGTTGCCTTACATTCCTTATGAAGAACGTGCACGTTACGAAGCTAAAATGCGTGCTGAAGGATTTACGAATTTTAGTATTATCGCTAAAACTGCAAAGGGGTTACAAGTTGCGCCGCCAGCAGAATATTATGCGCCTGTTGATTATATCTACCCGCTTAAAGGTAATGAAACCGCTTTTGGTTTTGATGTCAGCTCTGTGCCGGCAGAGAAAGCCGCAATTGAATCTGCAAAGTTTTTTGATCAAGTCATTATTACTCAACCGATTGAACTGGTTCAGGAGTTAGAGTCCCAAAAAGCCGCCCTGTTTTATAGTCCTGTTTTTGAAAATGGACCGCATACTTTGTTGAAAGGTTATGTTGTCTCGGTACTGCGAATGCAGACTTTTCTAGAGTTTGTAAAGCAAGACTATTTTTTAAATACCTCTCTAAAATACAGTATTGAAGATGTGACCAATGAAGTGTCGGGGAATCCACTCTTTTTTGTAAAAGAAGCGTTTTCCCAAGAGGAAGATTCGGACACTTTTCAGTTAAGTACACGTTATTTAAACGTTGGTGGACAGTATTGGAAGTTATCAGCTTATGGTGATCTTAGAAACTTAGAAGAGTATGAAGCCCAGCCTGCTGAGTGGCGTCCATTTTTAGGCGGTTTAATGATCAGTCTATTTGCTGCATTGTTAGGGTTTGGTTATTTACATTATCGTCGTAAAAATTTACTGAATGAACAGACCATTGAGGATGAAAAGGTTCGGTATCAAAGCCTATTAGAGCAAAACTCAGATGCCTTTTTACTGACTGATGAAGCAGGCCAGGTTCTAAATGTTAATGATGAAACCACTAGAATGTTGGGTTACAGTCGTGACGAACTGTTAGCGATGAACATGAAGCAGCTTGACAATAAGTTCTCTGAAGAAGAGCTGCTAGAAAGAGCTAATCAATTAGAGTTTGGTAAAAGAGTGTTGCTTGAGAGTACTTATTTAACTAAAGGTGGTATAGAGCTCCCAGTTGAAATTAGAACCACTAAATTTATTGTTGATGATCAGATTCTGGTGAGTTCATTTGTTCGTAATTTGACTGAACGCCTGCAATATAACGCACTATCGATGGATAACACGGCACTTGAAGAAGCATTAAGGCAGTATACCCGTGAGCTAGAAGAGCAAAAAAATGCCTTTGAAACGGTATTCAATAAATCGTCTGATGGGATTTTTATCTCTTCTGGAAGGCGGGTGATTGATTGTAATGAAGCTACCGTAAGGACTTTTGGTTATGCTTCTAAAGAGGAGTTATTAAAACTTCCTAACTCTGTTTTTGCCCCTAAGTTTCAACCTGATGGTGAAAAGTCTCACCGTAAAGGGAATCGAATGCTGATGATTTGTTTGCAAAAAGGTTCACATACCTATGAGTGGGTAAATCGACGTGCCAATGGGGAGCTATTTTGGACTGATGTTGTGTTAACCCGCTTGAACTTAAATGGAGAAACTCGAATTCATATCGCATTTCGTGATATTTCAAAGCGTAAACAGTTAGAAATAGAGTTACTTAAGGCTAAAGAGCATGCAGAACAAGCAAACCAAGCTAAAACAGAATTTCTGGCTAATATGTCGCATGAAATTCGTACACCATTACACGGAATATTGAGTTACGCTAATATGGGAAGTGATCGTGCAGAAACGGTAGAACGAGAGAAGTTAACTCGTTATTTTGATCTGATTAATGCAAGTGCCCAACGTTTAATGTCTTTGTTGAATGATTTGTTGGATTCTGCCAAGTTAGAAACCGGGAAGATGCAGTTTAATTTTGCCTTACAAGATATCAAAAATCCGATTGAGTTAGCAGTATCTGAGCAGGCCTCAGTATTACAGGATAAGCAGATTCAGATTGAATTTCCTGAAGACGACCAAATTGCTTATTTTGACCGACAGCGTTTACAGCAGGTGTTTGCTAATTTAATCTCTAATGCGATTAAGTTTTCGAAACCACAAAGCAAAATCATTATCGATTATCAACCACAAGGACATGGCACTTTACTTGTGAGTGTACGTGATTATGGTACAGGTATTCCAGATGAGATGTTATTAGCTATTTTCGACAAGTTTACACAGAGCCGAGAGTATCATCAAAGCGTGCCTGGAACGGGCCTTGGGTTGGCTATTTGTAAAGAAATTATCCATGCCCATAAAGGAAAAATCTGGGCAGAAAATGCACCTGATGGTGGGGCAATATTTAAATTTATTCTATTAATAGAAACCCCGGAAACAGAAATGTCTAAGGACAGTAATGATGAGTGATCAAGCTTATATTTTAGCGGTAGATGATGAACCTATTAATCGTTTTGTTATAGAAGATCTATTGGATGAAACTTATGAGTTAACTCTTCTAGAGAGTGGACAGGCCTGTATAGAGAGTGTTCAACAGCGTAAACCTGACTTAATTCTATTAGATATCAATATGCCGACTATGGACGGCTATGAGGTCTGCCGTCTATTACAGGAAAACCCTGATACTCAAGATATTCCAGTCGTGTTTTTAACGGCTAAAATCCAAGTGTCCGATGAGCAAAAAGGCTTGGAGCTGGGTGCCGTTGACTATATTACCAAACCGTTTTCTGAGGCCTTGTTATTGGCGCGAATTAAAACCCACCTGAGTTTGTCTTTGTCTAAAAAAATGTTAGCTCAACACAATGCTGAACTGCAAAAAGAACGTGCCTATATAGAGCGTATTATTCTTAATATGCGTGATGATGCTGATTTTGTTGATGAGTCGATCTGCTATCTGATGACCCCTGTTGAGGAGACGAATGGTGACTTGCTATTATCCGCTAAAACGTCAGATCATCGTTATTTTTTAATTGGTGATTTTACCGGTCATGGTTTAGCTTCAGCGATGGGTGGGCCTTTAGTTTCTGCTCTATTTTATATGTTGGCAAACGAAGATCAGCCCTTGAAACATATAATTCACATTTTGAATAAAGAGCTCTATAAAAAACTGCCTAAAGACCTGTTTATGGCAGCACTGTTTATTGACTGGGATACTCAAAATCAACAAGTTAAAGTCTGGAATTTTGGTATGTCAGAACTGCTATATTACCGTAATAGGACTCTTTATCAATCGGTCCCTTCCAGTTGTTTTGCTTTAGGTATTACAGATACTCTCTCTGACTTAAACCCAAGTGCCAGTTTAAATGTTCAGTCAGGTGATCATCTTTTTGCCTATTCTGATGGTGTGATAGAGGCCTGTTCAGAACAGGGGGAACGTTTTGGTTCTCAGCGACTGATTGCCGAATTGGATAATATTGTTGCTAAAAACTTGCCCATTGCCGCTATTTATCCGGTTTTAAAAACGTTTGTAGCCGGAAAGGGGTTGCAAGATGATGTAACGATGATGAATCTTAAAATCTAACCCCTTTAAAGCATTAAAGGCCTATTTAAATCTTTAAATGCCAGCCTCATAAGTAGCACTTCGTAGGTATAAAATAGTTTTATATTGAAGCTAATATATTTAAGGTGGCTATTCCTACCTTATTGAAATACTGGTTATATTTTTGCTATATGATCTCCAATCAACCAAATTGGAAATAGCAGTTATGATTTCATTCGACTTTAGTCAACCCAGTATTCTACGGAACCTATTCTTAGCCTTTATGGCATTTGGGTTTGCAATGGGGGTTTCTTTTCCTGTTTTTGCCAACCTATTTGTTGAGTGGAAAGAGGGCATGCTGATCTGGTTTATTCTGTCTTGTATTGTGGCTGGGATCAGTATTGGATTTTTAAATTTTTGGTTGTTGAATAAGATGCTGCTTAAGCGTTTACAGCGTATCGGTGAAGTGGCAAATGCGATCAGTAATAATGACATCTCTTCAAAGTGCAGTTTACAAAGTAATGATTTTATTGGCGATATGGCTAATAGTTTTAATTTAATGACAGCCAATTTAAGGGCAATGATTAAACGTATTGCCGATGTTTCTGATCAGTTGAATCAAGCTTCAGCGGGCATGATTGTTGTCACTCAAGAAACCCAAAATGGGGTTGAGCAGCAAAAGCAGGATACTCAAGCGGTTGCCTATTCTATGTCGTCAATGAACCAGATGGTTGAAGAGATGTCTAATCGTGCTCAAGCTGCATTAAGGGCGGCAGGTGAAGCCAGTTCAGCAACAACAAGAGGTACTGAAGTCGTCAGCAGTACGGTGGTTTCAATTAGTGCTTTAGCTGAGGAAGTTGAACAAGCAGCAATAGTGATCAAGCGTTTAGAGAGTGACAGTGAAACCATTGGATCAGTACTGGATGTCATTAAAGATATCGCTGAACAGACCAATCTATTGGCCTTGAATGCGGCCATTGAAGCGGCTCGTGCAGGTGAGTATGGGCGTGGATTTGCTGTGGTCGCAGATGAAGTGCGAATATTAGCGAGTCGAACTCAGGAGTCAACTAAGCAGATTGAAGTGACCATTGAGCGTTTACAAAGTGCTTCTCAAGAAGCGGTTGGAGTGATGACTCGTGGCCAAGAGCAGGCTCACCAAAGTGTTAATCGAGCTAATGATGCAGGTAATTCATTGCAGGCAATTGAAGGGGCTGTTATGACGATTAACCAGATGAATACAGAAATTTCGGATGCTTCAGAAAACCAAAGACAGCAAGCTCAAGCAGTTAATGAACGCGTTGATCAAATCAGTAGCGTATCTCAAGGCGTGGCTGACGGGGCGTCTAAAACTTATGGCTCTTGTTCTGAGGTTGGCAATTTAGCCACTCAGTTATGTCGATTGATTGGCGAGTTTAAAACCTAATTGGGTTACGTTGTGGGTTAAGGTGTTAGGTTTTAAAAGGTATTTTGAGATCTATTATTCAGGGTCTTTATATTTATCGGCTATTTTTTGGGTGTAATTAAATGATAACCACAAAGCTGGGAAGGTCGCAGCAAAGGTAAACAAGGCGGTCAATAGGCTGTCTTGTACTGGACTGCCTTGATAGGTAACAATAGCCGCAACAACAAAGCTAATAATCACACTATTTCTTAAGGCTCGTTTAACGGGTGACATTTCCATTTTAATTATTCCTATTCTTCAATCATTCTTTTTTAAACAGCACGTTACGGCTGTTTACCAAGCTTTAATGGCAAGCTTTCATCAATGCCATACTCTTGCATTGAGGCATCATAGAGTTTGACGTTTGCAAAACCTAAACTCTGAAACATCGTGATACTGCGTGCTGCACGGTGGCCTGAGTTACAGTAGATAATAATGGCTTGTTTTTTATCTTGAATACCGATGTCAGACAGTTGATTTAAAAGATCTTTCTCTTCACTCTGTTGATAACCGTTTGCAGCATTCACGGCTAAGGTCCAGTCAAACCATTCTGCGGTTGGAATATGTCCAGAACGTTTTTGTTTAGGATGACCAATGTACTCTTCTTCAGTACGAATATCTAACAAAGTAATGTTTTTATCTTTAATTGCCGCTAAGACTTCAGTTTTATCAGCAGTTAAAGCGTCGGTTAAGGTTTTTTCAGGCAGCGGATAGTTCGTTTTTGTCAAACGTTCTGGAACCGTCTGTGTCACCGGAAAGCCTTTTAGAACCCATTGAACCGTTCCACCATCTAAGATATTGACCTTAGGATGTTGGAGTTTATTGAGCTCCCAATAAAGACGGCTGGCATCGAGATTTCCCATGTCATCGTAGATCACAATATGGTCTTCACGTTTAATGCCCAGTTCAGATAATACAAGTTGCATATAGTTTGGCCCGCCACTTAAAGCTAAACCATTTTGAGGACGGATTAACCAATCGTAATTGACCCAGATGGCATTCGGCAGGTGAAATTTTTGATAACTGTTGTTGCTACTTAAATCAATCAGAACCAGTTTATTCTGATGTTCGTTGACCCATTCGGCAGACACAAATACTTTGTCATTGGCTTGAGCTGATTGTAAAAAAATGAAAAGTAAAAAAAACAGCGTTGTTAATATTTTTGAAAGTTGCATTCTATTTGACCTATTTTATTAATAAGCTTTGCAAGCACCTTAAATAGGCCTGCTCATCAGGTTCAACTTGATCACGTTGGGCTGTCCACATTGATTCAGCTAAACAATCCATCATAGCATGCTCAGTGGCATGAACATCGCCAAGTCGTTCACCCAGCTGTTGGTAAACTGCTTGAATGCCTGCCGGTCGATCCATCGAAACTTGTTCCTGCAATCCAAGGTGCATGCCCATGTGTAGAAAGGGGTTAGTTTCACCATCTTCGGGTTTGTATTCGTTTCCGAGATGTTTTTCATTGCTTAACATTGCGTGATATTCAGGGTGAACATGAATAATACGTGCCACCATCTGTTCCATGGCATCCATCGGTTGTCCAGTGTTGTGTTTTTTCCAAGTATCAACGTAAAACTGACGAAGACGATCTCTTTCTGAGGTGTAAAACATAGGCTTTTTCTTATTCTGTTTTTTCTTTAAATTCACATAGGTCGTAAATACAGCAAGCACCACAGCGGGGTTTGCGGGCGGTGCAAGTATAACGACCATGCAAAATTAATAAATGATGAGCAGGAATGAGGTACTGTTTGGGTACAAACTTTAGTAGGTTTTTTTCAACTTCTAATACATTTTTACCAGGGGCTAATTTAGTACGATTTGATACTCTAAAAATATGGGTGTCCACCGCCATGGTCGGCTGACCATAGGCAGTGTTGAGTACTACATTGGCGGTTTTTCGACCCACACCAGGTAGGGCTTCAAGGTCGGCTCGATTATCAGGGACTTCAGAGTTATGCAGGTCCATCAGCATTTTGCAGGTCTTGATTATATTGGCACCTTTGGTGTTAAACAGTCCAATGGTCTTAATGTACTCTTTTAGTCCGTCCAGACCTAAGGCATAAATTGCTTCAGGGGTGTTGGCAACCGGAAACAGTTTATCGGTGGCGACATTAACCCCTTTATCGGTGGCTTGTGCCGAAAGAATCACCGCAATTAACAGTTCAAAAGGGGTCGAATAGTTGAGTTCGGTTTCTGGGTTAGGAATCGCCTCACTGAGGCGTTCAAAAATCTCTAGACGTTTTTGTTTATTCATTTTGACCAGGCCTGTTCAGTTTATTGAGAGCTAATTGGCGAACTGACCGCCACTTTGATGCCTAAATCCTTCTGTTTGTCAGCGACTTTTTTAGCATCAATATAGTTTTTGAAGGCGATCAAAAGACCTAAGCCAATAAATGCACCAGGCGGCAGAATAGCCAATAGAACGCCTTGGTAATCATCACCAAAATGAATGGTCCAGCTTCGAGCACCTTCACCAAACATTAAATAGGCCTGGTCGAATAGGGTACCGTTACCAATCATTTCACGCAACGCGCCTAGTAGAACTAAGATAAATAGGAAACCAATTCCCATAAAGAAGCCATCTACTACGGCTTTATCAATAGTGTTTTTAGACGCATAGGCTTCAGCACGACCCAAAATGGCACAGTTGGTAACAATCAGTGGAATAAAGATACCCAAAATACCGTGCAGAGTATGAAAGTAGGCATTCATCAATAGATCAATAATGGTGACCGCCGTCGCAATAATAGCGATAAAAACCGGAATACGAATCTCATCAGAGACGTGATGACGAATCAATGAAACCAACACATTGGAGGTCAGTAAAACAAACAAGGTTGCCAAGCCTAAGCCCAAACCATTTATGGTATTGTTAGACACCGCCAGTAGGGGACACAAACCTAATAGAGCAACCAACGCTTGGTTATTGTTCCAAAGTCCGTTCTCAGCAATCAGTTTGTAGTCTTGCCAACGCGACTTTATAGGTGTCGTTGTGTTTTCGGTAACCGTTGGATTGGCTGACTCACTCATATAAAAACTCCCTGTGTTCTTTAGCCATAATAAGGGTGCGTTTAACAGCGCCGACTACGGCTCGAGGGGTAATGGTTGCCCCTGTAAACTGGTCAAAGTCACCACCATCCTTTTTCACTGCCCAGCGTGGATCATTGTCATCACGAACGTTTCGACCATCAAATTCTAAGATCCATTTATCTTTATGAAGTTCAATTTTGTCACCCAAGCCTGGAGTTTCCTTGTGTTTTAACACACGGACACCTGCGACGCGATTATCGGCCATAATACCCATTAGCATGTAGATATTGCCGGTATAACCATTAGGAGCGATGGTGGTTAGCACTAAGCCTGCTGGGTTGCCACCTTTTCGAGCACGATAAAGCAAAACGGGCTCTTCACTGGCTAAAATAGTTAAGATCTCAGGATCAGTAATGAGCTTGGTATCTTGTAAAGGGTCATTATCATATAGCTCAACAGGCATAACCTGATTTAAGGTATTTAGTAGGTTCTGGCGTTCTGCTTCTTTAACGATTGGATCTGTAATGTATTTGACACCCAGCAGTAAGGTCACGCTGATTAATACAAACAGACTCAGTTTGCCAGCAGAGGCAAACATGATCTTGAATAGGGTTTGGGGTTGAGAAGATTGGCTCATAACAATTCCTATCGCTGGTGGCCAAAGACACGTGGTTGAGTGTATTGATCAATCAACGGCACGGCGATATTCATTAATATAATTGCAAAAGCAATCCCATCTGGGAAGGCACCCCATTGACGAATCACATAGACCAAAACGCCAATCCCCGCTGCATAGATAAACTTGCCTTTTGGTGTGGTACTGGCTGTCACTGGATCAGTGATAATAAAGAAGGCAGCCAGCATGGTTCCACCCGTTAGAAGCATGAAACTCACAGGAGGGTAGACCGTTGGATCGATTTGGTTAAACACAAAACTGATGGTTGCTAATGAGCCTAAAAAAGCGACTGGGAACTGCCAGCTGATAACTCGGGAGTAGATCATCCAGATTCCCCCGACCATAAAGGCGACGTTGACCCAGCCCCAACTGGTTAAACCTAGGAACTTATTTTTGCTCTCCTCAAGAATAATCTCTGTGACCGTTGACCCTTGAGAAATCCCTGTACGTACCTCGTTCAAAGGAGTCGCACCGGTTAACGCATCCATCGTCATGCCAGGTATTTGGCCAGTAAAGATATAGTGAGCCGATTCGATAAAACCAAGTGCGTGACCACTTAAGTCAAATGGCAATGTCCATTGTGTCATTTGTACTGGAAAGGAGATCAATAGGAAGGCATAACCCAACATCGCTGGGTTAAAAGGGTTGTAACCTAAACCACCATAAAGGTGTTTACCAAAGATGAGTGCAAAGGCACTCCCGGTCACAATAATCCACCAAGGCGCTTCAGGCGGAATACAGAATACCAAGCCTGTTACAGTAATCATCGCGCTTAAATCGGTAATAAATGGCATCACAGGACGACCACGAAGTTTTAACATCACTGTTGCAACCTTATTGGTGGTTGAAACAGTGATGTTA
>JAYENR010000125.1:0-2145 GCA_034722175.1 Pseudomonadota bacterium
TATGTTCACCCTAACGGACATTATCTGGTGGCTACCGCTCATGATTGGTTTCGTTTTAAGCGTGATCTTTACCGGTGCTTACTTTGCATTAATCTCACAAACTAAAAAAACCGCCAAAAATGAGTCTCTAAAGCAGATGATGAAGCTTGAAAAAGAGCAGTTCATGCAAAACATCGAACCATTTGTAGCAGATGACCAAAAAAGCTTGGTAAAACGCATCTCTACTCAAGTTGATTTTTCACCTAACGAATACATATCCTTAGCGATCGCCACAAAAAGCCGTGCTGTTTTTAATACTGAGGCCTTTATCCAAGACATTGAACGTATGTTTGCCCACAAACAGTACAAAGCGCCTGACTTTGATGATAATGGTTATAGCGACACGGTATTTAGCGTGCCTGAATCAGCCAAAAAGAATTATGAAAAAATGAAAAACGCCTCTACTTTTAATGATGAATTAGAAGTGACCCCACAAGCACAGGCGGCGATTATGAAAAAAGTACGCGACGCTTTAGATCGACAAGCGCTGGGAAGAGAGGGGTAAAACCGAACAATCATGATCTAATAATCTAACTAGATCACTGATTAGTCCCGGTGATAAACGTTGCAAAGTCACTCAGCTAAATTAAAAACTGCCACTCTTTTTAGATTACTCTCCTCACCTCAAACGACCCCCTTCCCAATGCTAAAGCACTATTCACTCAATCAACCTCTAAACCAAACTAACCAGGCCTGTTCGGTTTCAAAGCTTGACTTACACAGCACTACTTTGCTTCAAGCAACATAAATGGCAGGCATAAAAAACCCACCGATTAGAGGTGGGTTTTGAAACGAAAACTTAAAAATTAATTAAATTTTAAAGCTCTTTACATAATACCGCTTTGGTATCTACAACATATGCAGCAGCAGCACGAATTGTTCCACTACTAAATACACCATCATCCAATTTATTATCAATATTGATAGCGTCGGCACCATCAATATTTGAAGCACAAAGGTGTTTTGTTCCCAACGCAAAACCACCATCAGCAGCCGAACTGTAAGAAAATAAACCATCTAATGAGTGGTCTGGACCAACTCCATCAGTTGCTAACCCAGTTAAAAAACCTTCTGTTCTTAAATCTTCCCAGAAATTACCGACAACATCCGTTCCATCATCTGTAGGGTAATCACCTGTTCTATCTTTATATGCATAATAAGCAGCAGAAATATTTTCAAAATCCTGTGTCACACTTTTCACTTTTGAGTTCTGAATCAACTCTTGACCTTTCAAAACACCACCTAATAAAAGTCCAATAATGACTAATACAATCGCGATTTCAACGAGTGTAAAACCTTTTTGAGCTTGTAAATTTTTCATGTCTATCTCCTGATAAAATTAAAACTCTTCCGAGAGTGATTTCACTATATCAAAACTTTTGTAATAAAAAAGAGTAAATTTTTTTTACCCTCGATAACCCACGCTTATTCCCTCTATAAATCAGGGACATTATTTAAACGTAAAGTAAAGACAGCCTTATCGTCTTTGTGCGAAAACTCAATCTCACTGCCAACCTGCTTAAGTAGTTCGCGTGTTAAAAACAGGCCTAACCCCATACCACTCTCACTGGTTGTCCAAAAGGGTTCAAATAGCCGTTCAGAGTTTAGCGAGGAATTCTTAACGACAAAAACACTTTCAATCGTTACTACTGCCGTTTGTTCAGCATCTGCCTGTATGTTAATTTTTATCTGCTGATCTGTTAAAGCGTGATCTCGGTAGTTACCTAAAATATTCTTAAAGACCTCTAACAAAACTGGACGTGCAATCATCACCTGAGCATTTCCACTCAAGTCAGCATCTAATTCATACATAAACAACACCTCCTCAATCACGGTCGCTAAATCGACCTGCTCTGAACCATAAAACTCATGCAGAGGTTGTTGCATCTTTTGTAAGGTATTACTGGCACGCTCCGCCATCACAGGCATGGTACTTTTTAAACGATCCATTAGGCGAACTTTATCCGCATCTTGATCTAGCTGAACCACTTGTTCAGTTAGTAGCTGAATAAACTGAGCAATATTTTTAATTTCGTGTTGAACAAACAGCTGGTAACGTTCTAACCGTTTTTGCGACTGCAAAATCTCAGCCTGTTTATGTTCAAC
>JAYENR010000126.1:0-49806 GCA_034722175.1 Pseudomonadota bacterium
ACCTTTCTTTTTAGCTTGATACATGGCCATGTCCGCATGTACTGTTAATGACTGTAAGTCTGTACCATGTTCCGGGTATAAAGCTAAAAAGAAAGGTTTAAATCAGTGGCATGTATTTAACGCTGAAGATAATAACTTGGCTTTATTTGAGACAGAGCAAGCTCTCATCTCTTTGATTCGAAAAGCCTTAAAACCTGGTGCGGGTTTGTTTCAACTGGTATTCCAACCTATCTTGCACATTCAAAGAAATAATGTCAGTCATTATGAAGTCTTACTACGTTTAAAAGATGAAGAGGGAAAACCTGTCTTTCCTGATGAGTTTATCCCTGCGGCTGAAAGAATGGGGTTAATTCGTAGTATTGATGAATGGGTCATTGATCACGCCTTTAAACGTTTAGAAAATGAGTCTAAGAAACGTCAGAATCTAACGTTCGCAATTAATATTTCTGCCCCAACATTGCAGTCTCCTGACTTGGCTAAAATGTTTAACCAGTTCTTTGAGAAATATCAAATAGAGATGTCTCAAGTGGTCGTTGAATTAACTGAAACTGCCTATATTGAGAACTTTAATCAGGTATTAACTAACTTAGAAACCTTAAACCATAACGGTTTTAAGATTGCTTTAGATGATTTTGGTGTTGGTTTCTCATCATTTAGTTATTTGAAAAAGATGCCGTTAAGTTATGTTAAGTTGGATGGTTCTTATATTAAAGATTTACCTGATAATCGTGATAATCAGATATTTGTTGAAAGCCTGTCTAATATGGTTGAAGCATTCGGAATGTTGACCATTGCAGAATTTGTGGAAGATCAAGCAACGCTGGATAAGCTTGAACAGCTCGGAGTGACTTATGGGCAGGGATATCATATCGGTAGGCCCATTGCTGAACTTTTAGATTAGAGTTGAACTGTTAGGTCTAGGTTATTCCGAAATCAACACCGAACGAAACTCATCCAAATAATCTTCTTCAATCATTAACTCTTCACAAGCATTCTTGAGCATTAAGTCGACTTCATCACTGCTGTAATCTTTAAATAAGGTTTGAGTTACTAACGCTATTGCAATTTGAATCAAGGCAATTAAGGTTCGAACTTGGTTGTTTTCAATTTTGCTAAGATCTTTTTGGTGGTGCAATAAGATGATCTGATTGAAAAACTTATCCAACTCCCACTTTTTGGCGACAAGCATGCCGGCAATAGTATGACTGGTTTCGTACTTTTTTTCTTCCAGCAAGGGGGCTCGATAAGCAAATTTAAGGCTACTTAAAAATAACTTGTCATAATCATCATATTTGCTCGCAAATAAAAGTGTTCCAGCATTATGGAACAGGCCTGCTAAATAGGCCACATCTTCTTTTATATCATCGGTATATTGTGTTAACTCAGAGGCGATTTTTGCAACATTTAGATTAAAGTCGATAACTTCGGATATGCCTCTATTTTTAAACTCCATGATAACCCCGACACCGGTTAATAGATTTTGTAGACGGTTATATCCAATAACGGTTAAAGCATCTTTAATACTGTGCACAGAACTGAGTCTAGGCTTTAAAAATTGCGGCTCATTAGAAATTTTCACGACTTCACCCGCTAAGGTGGTGTTTTGAGAGATGATGTTTTCGATTATATTTAGGTCTGGAAATTCGTCTTGTAGAAACAATTAGTTTAATTCCATGACTTCTTTGGGCAGAGTTGGAATTTCCGTATCCGAAAATAGTCGGTGGGCGTTAATCAATTGTTGTTTTAAAGAGTTCATATCGTCCCAATTAAATTTTTAATGAGAGCTTTGCACGAGTAGGGCGCGAAGAAAAAATGAGCAAAAATTTGGTTGATTGAGGCGGGAAACGCAGCTAATAGCTAGCTATTGGCAAGTTTTCGAACAAAAATCAGACGAATTTTGGCCATTTTTACTCGTGCATCTATCTCGTGCAAAGCTCTCTTAATCTATGTATTTCTAGAAATAGATAGCCATTTTGCCACATCTATAAGCCGTTTTGCGACTTGGTTTTTAAAAGTAGCCGATATATTTTCTAAGCTATTGAAATAAAAACAGACCTCTCAGGTCTTATAGTTGAAAGGTTTATTTCATTGACTGAATATTTAAAAATAATATCAATACCGGAGAAGGGACATGAACAAGCAATCGCGTCGAGATTTTTTAAAATTAGCGGGTGCCGCTATGGTGACAGCAACCGGTGTTGCTTCAGCATCAGAGAACCCATTTGCAATCAAAGAGATGGAAGGGGGGTACAGCCAAGTTGCAACTAATCATATGGAGGGTAAATGTGGTGAAGGTAAATGCGGTGGCGACAAAGCCAAGGCAAAAACCAAGGAAGGTAACTGTGGTGGAAATAAAGCAGCTCCAAAAGCCATGGAAGGTAACTGCGGTGGAAATAAAATGCAAGAGGGTAGCTGTGGTGGAAATAAAGCAGCACCAAAAGCAAAGGAAGGGAAATGTGGTGAGGGTAAATGCGGTGGTAACAGTTAAACGCTAATTACACGTACCGATAGAAAGCATTTGCGTAATAATAAAAAGTCACTGTTTTAATTTGCAGTGGCTTTTTTGTTTGGTGATGATGTGTAATTTAAACAATTACTTGTTTGGAGAGCACACTTTTTTAAGTATTTTGAAACTGAACAGCTCTGTTTAATTGGGAGGCAGTATGGCTAATCGAGTTTTTCCTGTGGAAGGGGTTGGTTTAGGATTACGACGCGACTTTTTTGATGAAGTGGTGTTAACACCTGACCTACCGATTGATTTTATGGAAATTGCTCCAGAAAACTGGCTGAATTTTGGCGGTCGTCAAGGTCGTCAGTTGCGTACCTTAACCGAGCGTTGGCCTTTTTTATGTCATGGTCTGTCGTTAGATTTGGGAGGCCCTCATCCATTAGATGAAAACTACATTCATCAACTAAAAGGTTTCTTTGATCTACATGAGATTCGAGCCTATACCGAACACCTGAGTTATTGCGGTGACAGTGGTCATCTTTATGATTTGATGCCGATTCCGTTTACTGAAGAAGCGGTGCATTATGTGGCGGGTCGTATTCGCAGGGTTCAAGATATTCTGGAGCGTAAAATTGGCATTGAAAATGTCTCTTTTTACGCCATGCCCAGCAGTGACATGACCGAACAACAGTTTGTCACCGCTGTATTAGAAGAGGCAGATTGTGACTTGCTATTTGACGTTAACAACACCTATGTCAATTCAATCAATCACAACTACTCTGCCGAAGCCTATATGCAAGCCATGCCGACAGAACGAATTGTGTATCTCCATATGGCGGGTCATTTTGATGAAGCAGACGATCTGAAAATTGATACCCATGGTCAGCCAGTTAAAGAGCAGGTCTGGCAACTGTTAGAGCAAACCTATCAGCATCATGGCCTCATTCCAACTCTGTTAGAGCGTGACTTTAATATCCCACCCATGCAAGAACTCTTGCAGGAGGTGGAGCAGATTAGAGCCTATCAGAACCAGTGGAGAGCAAACAATGAGCGATAAAACTCAACACAATGATGAGCTGGAACGCCCTTATTTTCAGCAGTTGCAAATGCAGTTTGCTGAACATATTCGTAACCCTGCCGTGGCCTATGCACCAGAGGGTGAGGCTCCGATTGAACCGCGTCGTTTAGAAGCTTATGAATCACTGTTTTATAATAATATTGATGGTTTCTTTAGTAATTTGTTTCCCGTTTGTAAACTGATCTTAGGGGATTCACGTTGGCACGAGTTAATGCGTGAATACATGACGAAACATCAAGCTCGAACGCCTTTGTTTCATGAACTGGGTGAAGAGTTTCTGGCCTTTTTAAATGATGAGTATGAAGCGTTAGAAAGTGATCCCGAATTTTTGTTGGAGCTGGCACATTATGAGTGGGTTGAGTTGGCTATCTCTGTCAATCCGGAAGAGGGGTTTGAGCCATTAGACAAAGACTCACAAGCCGCTGAACCCAGTTTAGACTCGATCTATCAGCTCTCCCCTGTCGCTTGGCCGTTAGCCTATCAATGGCCAGTGCACTTGTTATCAATTGACTATCAGCCTGAACAACCAGAAGGGGGCATCACTACCTTACTGGCATATCGAAACTCTAACGATACGGTCAATTTTATTGAACTCACTCCATTACTTTATCAATGGGTTTTAATGATAGAAGATGGGGCGGACTCCGGTCTGAGTGCTGGTGATGCTTTTATGGAGATGACTGAAGAGATGGAACTGGATGAAGCTGAAGTGCAGAGTTTTGCTATTCAAACCTTACAACAGTTAATCAATTTAAATGTGATCAGGCCTGTTAAATAAACCAGGCCTGTTCAGTTTCAATTTGACTGGAAAATCCGATATTATTCGGCTTTGCCAAAGCCCCCGCCACCGGGGGTGTGAATGGCAAACACATCTCCAGCCTCTAACTCTAAGGTAATGGTGCTGTTTAAAGGTGTTTGAGAGTGCGGGGCGTCACCCGCTTTAATCACAAAATGTTTACCGACTTTCCCCGCTTCACCGTCAGCTAATCCGTAAGGGGGAATACGTCGGTGATTGCTCAGCATTGAGACCGTCATCGGTTTTAAAAATTCAAAATGGCGTTCACAGCCATTACCACCGTCATACTTGCCTTTACCACCACTGTTTTCACGGATCGCAAAACGTTGCAGTCGTACCGGGTAGCGTAACTCTAAAATTTCAGGGTCGGTTAATCGAGAGTTAGTCATGTGACTGTGCACGGCATCGTGACCATTATAGGTTTTTCCAGCCCCCGTTCCGCCGCATAGGGTTTCATAGTACTGCCAAGTGTCATCACCAAAGGTAAGGTTGTTCATGGTACCTTGTGAGGCGGCCTGAATATTCAATGCGGCATATAAACTGTCGGTCACCACCTGTGAGGTTTCAACATTGCCTGCGACTACGGCGGCTGGATAGTTAGGGTTTAACATTGAGCCCTTAGGAACGATGAGTTTAATCGGGCGTAAAAAACCATCATTTAAAGGAATTGGTTGATTGATTAAGGTGCGTAGCACGTACAGAGTGGCTGCACGGGTAATGGAATGTGGCGCGTTGAAGTTATTGTTTTGTTGATCAGATGTGCCCGTAAAATCAATGATGGCTTTGTGCTTTTGTAGATCAACTTTAACCGCCACGCAAACTTGGCTGCCTTGATCGGTCGGGTAGCAAAACTCACCTTGCTGTAAGCTTGGTAAAAGGTGTATTACTGCCTGTTCTGCATGATCTAATACATGTGTCATATATCGACTGACCGTCTCTAGACCCACCTGCTCACAAAGCTGATTCAACCCTTGAATACCGCGTTGATTTGCCGCCACTTGGGCGTGCAGGTCATTTAAGTTTTGCCTCAAGTTTCGCACCGGATAGGTGGCCTGTTGAAAACAATTTGAAATCAACTCTGTTTGAAATACACCTTGTTTGACTAATGGCACACAATCTAGCAAAACGCCCTCTTGATCAATATGTTGGCTGTTGGCTGGCATTGACCCTGGTGTTAATCCGCCCACATCGGCATGGTGACCACGGGATGCGACATAGAAACGTAATTGGTCTTCAATAAAGACAGGAGAGATCAACGTGATGTCAGGCAGATGCGTGCCGCCTGCATACGGATTATTGAGCACATAAGCATCACCCGCTTGAATACTAGAGCCGACTTTTTGAATGACGGTTTTTACCGATTCGCCCATTGAGCCCAAATGTACCGGTACATGCGGCGCATTGGCGATGAGTTGTCCCTCGACATCAAATAGCGCACAAGAGAAGTCGAGGCGCTCTTTGATATTTACCGAGTGCGCGGTTTTGGCTAAGGTGGCACCCATCTGTTCGGCAATGGACATAAAACGGTTATTAAACAGCGCTAATTGAATCGGATCAGCCATTTGGGACTGAGTCAGATTGGTTTGCTCGGCAGTTGCCGATTCTTGATAGTTGAGCAGTAATTGACCGTCAGCTTGCAGTTGCGCGCGCCAGTTCGGCTCAATCACTAAGGTGCCTGTGGGTTCTAAGATCAGAGCCGGGCCAATAATGATTTGCTCAGGATGGAGCTGATCGCGTTGATAAACCTTAGCAGGTTGCCACTGGCTTTCGGCAAACAGATTGATGGTTTCGATTGGCTTTGCCGGAGAGGTGGTTTGAATGGGGGTGTTATGCACCGTGTGAGATTTTGAAGACACTTCAACACTGACACTATTAATCATCACCGGTACATCGGTTTGCACAAATCCAAATTGTTGACGGTGTTGTGCGGCAAAGGATTCTAATAGTTGTTGAGGCGTTTGTTCAAAGTCAAACTCAATGTCGAGCAGGGTATCACTGCCACGGTAATGCAAGTGCAGAGTGGTTTCAATTTCAGCAACGCTTTCATTTTGCTGCTGTAGCTTTGAACAGGCCTGATCAGTTTGTTTTTGTAGTTTTTTGGTTAATTTTGGCAGTTGTACCAATTCAACGGCATAAGATTGAGTTTCGATTTGACTCTTTTGTGCCAAGCCCATGCCATAAGCGGATAACACTCCAGAATAAGGGTGCAGCAATACTTTACTCATGCCCAATTTTTTGGCTACGGCACAAGCGTGTTGTCCGCCTGCACCACCAAAGCTGACCAATGTGTAATCTTTTACATCGTAACCGCGTTGCGTGGAGATTTTTTGAACGGCATTCGCCATGTTTTCCACGGCAATATTTAATGCCCCTTCTGCGACAATTTCGGGTGTCAGAGATAGGGGGTTTGCAAGTTCTTTAAACTGATTTTGTACGGTTGTTAAATCCAATGGCTCATTCGCTGTGGGCCCAAAAACAGCAGGGAAGTGCTGCGGTTGGAGTCGGCCTAACAGCAGGTTGCAGTCGGTCACGGTTAAAGGGCCGCCGCGGCGATAACCCGCAGGCCCTGGATTGGCACCGGCGGATTCTGGCCCCACTTGCAGTTCACCATGCAGGGTTTTGACAATGGAACCCCCGCCAGCAGCCACGGTATGAATATCGAGCATCGGCACACGCATCTGAACGCCCGCCACTTCGGTTTCAAAACTGCGTTCGTAGGTTCCTGCATAATGCGAGACATCGGTGGAGGTGCCGCCCATATCAAATCCGATAATTTTAGGGTGGCCTGCGTGTTCAGCGGTTTTGACTGCGCCAACGATTCCGCCAGCAGGCCCAGATAAGATGGCATCTTTACCTTGAAACACTTCTGCCGAAGTTAATCCACCGTGGGACTGCATAAATTGTAAATCAACACCTGGTAAGGATTGGGCAACTTGCTCAACATAACGGCGTAAAATCGGACTCAGATAGGCGTCCACCACGGTGGTACGACCGCGTGAAATGTATTTAATTAAGGCACTGGTTTGCTGAGAGGTGGATACCTGTTTAAAGCCAATTTGTTTGGCAAGGCCAGCCACAACCTGTTCATGCTCAGGGTTGAGGTAAGCGTGTAATAGCACAATGGCAATCGCATCAAAGCCTTGCTGTTTTAGGTTTTGAAGTTGTTGTTTTGTGGCTTCAATATCGAGCGCTTGAATCTCTTTTCCTGCGGTGTCTAAACGTCCCTCTATTTCAATACTGGTTTGGTAGAGTGGTTTGGGAGTTTGAACCTCTAAAGCAAAAATATCGGGTCGGTTTTGATAGCCAATTTCCAACGCACCTTTAAAGCCACGATTCGTGATTAAAGCCACTGCTTGACCTTTGCGCTCTAACAAGGCATTGGTGGCAACGGTGGTGCCCATTTTGACAGAGTGTATTGTTTCAACGGGAATGGCATGTGGTTCGGGTGTTTGCAAATAATGACGAATTCCAGCAATAGCCGCATCGGCATACTGTTCCGGGTTTTCAGACAGCAGTTTATGGGTGTGTAATTTGCCGTTTGGATCAAGTGCCACGATATCGGTAAAGGTACCACCGCGATCAATCCAGAATTGCCATTGTTTTTCTGCCATGCCTTTTCCGTATTTTTATGGATAAAAACCCGCTATTATCGTGACTCTCTTTGCAAAGTAAAGCCTTGAATGCGTTATGATAACGATCAATTAAATGTAATTTAAAAAGATGGTTATGGCAACGGAAGCGACTTTTTTAGAACAACGAATTTGGCACTGGATGTTTTGGAAACGGGTGATTGTGCGTTTTACTCAACGACAAGGCACCGATGCGGTTGGAATTTTAGCCTATACTACGCTATTAGGCATTGTGCCGATGTTGGCGGTGATGCTGAGTCTGTTCTCGGTTTCACCTTACTTTGCCGATTTCGAATTTCTGGTGATGGATCAGGTGCTTCACAATCTTATGCCGTCTTCTCAGCCGATTATTGAATCCTATTTGGTGACCTTTTCTCAGCAAGCGGCCAACTTAAAAGGCCCCGGTTTATTGGTGATGCTATTGACTACTTTGATGCTGTTATGGAAGGTCGACAGTAAGTTAAATGGTTTGTGGCCGAATGCTAAAAAACGTCGTTGGTGGGTCAGTATTCTGCACTATTTAGGGGTTAGTTTACTTGGGCCAATTTTACTGGGTTTAAGTCTGTTAACCAGTTCTTATCTTTTGGCGGTGCCGCTACTGTCTGAAGCCTATCCTTTTTTAGATAAACTCACATTTGGTATTAGCTTATTGCCGTTGGTGTTTGCCTTACTCGGGTTTGCGGCGCTGTATAAATTTGTGCCCCACCAAAAAGTGGCCTTTAAAGCGGCGTTAATTGGCGGCCTGTTTGCTACTTTGCAGATTGAATTGTTAAAAGACGGCTTTGCCTTGTATGTTGAATGGTTCCCAACTTATAACGTGATTTACGGTGCCTTTGCCGCGATTCCGCTATTTTTGCTATGGTTGTATTTACTGTGGTTTATTGTGATTTGGAATGGGGTAGTGGTGTATGTGTTAAATCAGAAATACTACCCTGATACGATCAGGCCTGTTGAGTCTGAAGTCATTAGTGAAGAAATAACCTCTAATCAAAATCAGTCAGGCTCCTCTTCGTGATCTTACGTGTTTCCTTTTTAGTTTTTAGTTTATTGCTGGCAATGTTAATCAGCTTGCAATCGGGCAGTGTGGAGATTAGTTTGTCAGACTTTTGGACAGGCCTAACTGCTCAACAAAACTTGGTTGTTTGGGAGTTACGTTTTCCAAGAATTATCTTAACTGCGTTAGTGGGGGCTGGTTTGGCCGTGGCGGGGGTCAGTTTACAGGCTCTGTTTCGTAACCCCCTCGCTGAACCCGGTTTAATCGGTGTTTCCAGTAGTGCAGCCTTGGGGGCTGTATTGGTAATTGTATTGGGTGGCGCTTTGTGGGGAGAGGTGCAAGGTTGGCAAATGAGTATTGCGGCTTTTGTGTTTGCCGGAGCGATGACGGTCATGTTGTATCTGATCGCAACACGTAAAGGTAAAACTGATGTGGCCTTAATGTTGTTAGCGGGGGTGGCGATCAATGCAATTGCGGGTGCCCTAACAGGTCTGTTGATTACGATTTCGAGTGATGTTCAGTTACGTTCAGTCATGTTTTGGATGATGGGGTCGTTTGCCAATGTGTCTTGGCAAGATGTTGCCTTAGTGGCATCGGTTATGTTCATCTCTTTATTCGGTTTGATTCGTCTGATTAAGCCTTTAAATGCTTTTCTGTTGGGTGAACAAACCTGTTTGCATATGGGCTATACGGTGCAAAAACTCAAATGGCAAGTAATGGGTTTGAGTGCCTTATTGGTCGGGACGGCAGTTGCGTTAGTGGGTGTAATAGGATTTGTCGGCTTAATTGTGCCGCATATGGTGCGTTTGTGGGTGGGGCCTGATCATCGATCTTTGATTCCATTAAGTGCCTTAGGTGGGGCTTTATTGTTGGTTCTAGCAGATCTATTAGCACGCAGCGTTTTACAACCTGCCGAGTTACCAATTGGTCTGTTAATGGCACTGTTGGGTGGTCCCTTCTTTTTGATGATGCTGTTAAAACGTAGAGGCATTTCTTTATGAACCTGTCGGTCAATCAAATCAGTTTTATGAACTTGAGTTACCAAGTTGATCAACAGATGTTGTTAAATCACGTTTCTGGAAAATTCCAATCAGGCCAGGTTCACGCTATTTTGGGGCAGAACGGCGCGGGTAAATCGACCTTGCTGCGTTGTTTAACCAAAGAGTGGTTACCAACAGAAGGTGCGGTGCAGTTTTCAGATAGAGACTTACAGAGTTATTCTTATGCGGAACTGGCTTTACAGCGTGCCGTACTATCGCAGCATAATGAATTGGCATTTTCATTTACAGTAGAACAGTTGGTGAGTTTGGGTTTTGAAACTCAGCAAACTCCGTGGGCTGAACGACAAATGCTGGAGGTTTTGCAAGTCACGGACGTGAGCCACTTACGAGATCGAGATGTGTTAACTCTTTCAGGAGGCGAGCAAAAACGAGTGCAGTTATCGCGTGTATTAGCTCAGATTTGGCCAAGCAATTATCAGAATGATTTTTTGTCAGAATGCTTTGCTGGTAAATGGCTATTTTTAGATGAATGGTCGGAAGGGTTGGACTTAAAACATCAAATTCAAATCGGGCGTTTATTACGTCAGTGGGCCAAACAGGGCTTAGGTATTGTGATGATTTCACATGATTTAAATCAGGTCATGCAATTTACCGATACTTGTTTGATGATGAAAGCTGGAAAGGTGTTTACGCAAGGCAGTAGTTTGGAAGTGATGACTGAAGATAATTTATCCGAACTATTAGATATTTCCATTAAAGTGTTGAAGTTGGGAGGTTCTGATTTCCCTACTGTGGTTGCGGTGTAAATATGTTTGTGTATGGTGAAAGTTATTTGGGGTGGATCGGTCTTTATTATTGAGAACGAAAATTTATCAAAATAACGTAAAAAAACGAGAGAGAGTTTGGTTCAGGCATGAAAAATAAACACCGGTTTTTTGAACAGCTAGTTTCCGCTTATGGAAAAGATCTTTATCGTTACGCCTATTGGCTGTGCAAACAACCAACCGTGGCGGAAGACTTGGTGCAAGAAACCTTCACTCGTGCTTGGAAAGCCATTGACAAGTTAAATGATGAAAAGGCTGCAAAGGCGTGGCTAATTACGATTTTGCGTCGAGAGAATGCGCGAATGTATGAAAAGTATCAACCTCTACTGATTGAGATTGAAGAGAACTTAGCCTCGGATGATTTAAAAAATGAACCATCAATGGATATTGAGCAACAGCAGTTACATCAGGCGATTTTAAGTTTGGAAAATGATTATAAAGAGCCGTTGATCTTACAGGTTATGTGGGGCTTCAGCGGTGATGAAATTGCGGAAGAGTTAGGGTTGAAATTAGCGACAGTAAATACTCGATTATTTCGAGCAAGAAAACAGTTAAAAGAGATAGTATCGGGCGGAGTTGGTGCCTCTTCAATTAACGTAATGGGGAGTCAATCGAAATGAATGAATTAGACTTTCATAAACAACTTTTACAAGACCCACAAAATCTGGATGATGAGATGTTGGCCTTTTTGGGTGTGCAGCCTCAACACCAAAAAAGTTTAAAGCAAGCTCGTGATTTGGATAAGAAAATTTCTGAAGCCTTAGACATTGAGGTGCCGGAAGGTTTAGAAGCCAGAATTTTACTGAACCAGAGTTATCAGGAGATACCAAAAGTCTCGGATGAGTTGCACGATAAGGTGGTTGAACTGGCTCCTACAAAGTCATCAGGCCTGTTGAGTCTGTTTGGGCAAAGTTGGCCGTATAGTTTGGGTGGTTTAGCGGCAAGCTTGTTGGTGGCGGTCATGGTGTTTGGTTTATGGCAAAACCCATTACACTCACCTCGCGCTTTAAGTGGTGATGCCATGGTGGCTCACATTCTTGAACACATTGAGGAGGATCCAAACTTAATGCTGCCACAAGCTTTAGCCCATTCACCACAAGAGTTGAATGACTTGTTTGCTGCGGTGGGTGCCAGACTGGATGGCCAATTAGAAACGATGAGTTACGCGGGTGAGTGCGTAGTGGAAGGGCAAAGAGGGTTACATATTGTGATGCAGGATGAAACTGGGCCAGTGACCGTGATTGTAATGCCTGGACCTCAAATTGAAGCGATGCAAGCATTTAATAAAAGTGGCTACACGGGTGAATTGATTCCAGTAAAAGGTGGCTTAGTCGCGATTGTTGGCAATTCCATGGAACAGTTGGCGTTAGCACACATGCGTTTCTTTAGTGCCGTTAAGTTTGTTTAGACAGCCTTTAGTTTATTCAGTGATAAAAGCTAACAACCTATAACCAGGCCTGCTCAGTTTGAGCAGGCCTGGTTTTTTATGTTGAGCAGCAAAGCTGCTAGGACAGCGTTTATACGCCAAAAAGGTGTATGTGACACATTAATCAGCAAATTATAATTATGTCGATATGGGCTTTAGGCTTGATTTAAATTTAATTCAATCTGCACGACACCTTTGTCTTCAGGTAGGGTTTTAAGTGCGAAATTGAACTGTTTAACAAGGTCAAGCATCGACGAGTTTTCACTTAATACTTCGCCTTCCATTTTATTTAAGCCTTTTGATTTTGCATGCTGAATTAAGCTAGACAGGAGCTGGCTGGCAACCCCCTGATGTTGATAATCATCCCGCACCACAATCGCCATTTCACAAGATTGTCCATCTGGATTGGTGGTGTAACGGGTGACCCCGATTTCGATCATTTTATTCTTCTGGTTGGTGGTGGCGATAAACGCCATTTCACGGTCGTAGTCGATTTGAGTGAAACGCGACAACATTTCGGGCGTTAGCGTTTGAATATTATTCATAAAGCGCAAATAACGACTGCGTTCAGATAAGTTTTTCACAAAGTCCAATTCAAGCTCGGCATCTTCAGGTCGGATCGGACGAATTGAAACTGGCAGGCCGGTATGAGTTTCAATCGATTTAACCAACTCTTTCGGATAAGGGTGAATGGCCATGTGTTGATAGGGTTTATGGTTTACAGGCGGAGATTGAATGCTGATACGCGCATCAACGGCCATTACGCCATTTTCATCGGCAAATAGTGGGTTAATGTCGAGTTCAATAATTTCTGGTAGTTGCGCCACCATATCTGAAATACGTAACAGTACATCCACAATGGCATCGTGATTCACTTCTGGTAAGCCGCGGAATGATTTCAACATCTTGGCGACTTTGGTTTGTTGAATCATCTTGTTTGCCAAGTAATGATTGAGTGGCGGCAAAGCAATTGCCGCATCTTTAATGATTTCAACTGAGGTGCCACCGCTCCCAAAGGTAATGGCGGGACCAAACACCGGATCTCGCATCACACCAATGAGCAGCTCACGTGCGTGCGCTCCTTTAAACATCGGCTCGACCGTCACCCCTAAAATATTCGCTTCAGATCGATCCTTTTGAATACGATCCACCATTTTAGTGAATTCACTGCGCACTTCTTGAACCGAGTGAATATTCAACTTCACACCACCGACATCGGATTTGTGTGTCAAATTAGGGGAATTGATTTTTAAGCTCACCGGAAAGCCTAATGATTCAGCCGCTACCATCGCTTGGCTCGGTGTGCTAGCTTCAATAGCCGGAGTAATCGGGATGCAGAATGCATGCATAATGGCACGGGTTTCGGCGCTGCTTAAAATGGTGCGGTTTTCTGATAATACGACATCAATAATGGTACGTGCTCCCGAAGCATCCGATTGTTGGCAGCATTGATCCGCCGTTGCCGGGACTTGCATCAGCAGCTTTTGGTTTTGATGGTAGCTAGAGATAAAACTAAACGCTTCCACCGCCGCTTCTGGCGTGCGGAAAGTCGGGATTTTAGCTTCACTAAACAAGGTACGTGCATCGCTGACTAAGGATTCCCCTAACCAAGCGGTAAAGATCGGTTTACAGTGTGAAGTCTCTTTGGTGTGGTCGATAATGGACTGCGCAATGCCAGACGGATCACTCATCGCTTGTGGAGTGAGTAGAATTAAAGTGCCATCGTAATTATCATCATTTTGGCAGACGGCTAATGCTTTTGTGTAACGTTCCCCGGTCGCATCTCCCAAAATATCAATTGGATTGCCGTGTGACCAATGTGCGGGCAGAAATTCATTAAGTTGTTCCATACTGGCAGGACAGATATCAGGTAGTTTCATACCTAGTTCTGCAGCACGGTCGGTGGCCATGACGCCTGGACCTCCGCCATTGGTTAAAATCGCTAAACGGTTCTGTTTGATTTCAATATTGTGTGACAGAGATTTTGCCGCGGCAAACAATTGTGAGATAGATTGGGCTCTGACCGCGCCGGCACGTTCAACAGCAGCAGTGAAGACATCGTCGCCACCCACTATCGCACCGGTATGCGACACGGCAGCTTTGGTTCCTTCTGGCATTCTTCCAGATTTGAGAAGTATGACTGGTTTCATGCGAGCAGCCGCTTTTAAACCACTCATAAATTGGCGTGCTTCGGCGATGCCTTCAATATAGAGCAAGATACTCTTAGTTTTGGGGTCTAATGCTAAAAAGTCGAGAATCTCACCAAAATCAATATCGGCTGCATCCCCCGTTGAAACAACCTGAGAAAATCCAACATCATTGGCCTCAGCCCAGTCTAAAACGGCTGTACAAATTGCGCCTGACTGGGAGACTAAAGCTAGGTTACCAGTGACAGCTTGGTTTTTACTAAAGGTGGCATTTAAACCAATGTCTGGACGGATAATTCCTAAACAGTTTGGGCCAATTAAGCGCATTCCGTAGGTTTTAGCCGTTTCAGTCATTTTTTGTTGGAGTTTTTTCCCTGCCTTATCCTCAAAGCCTGAGGATAAGATCACGGCATGGGGCACACCTTGTTCACCACATGCTTGAATGATGGCTGGAATGGTTCTGGCAGGCGTGGCGATAACGACCAAGTCAGGAATTATTGGTAAGGCTTCAATACTTGGATAACAGACTTGATCTTGCACGGTTTCGTGTTTAGGATTAATAGGGTAGATCGCTCCTTTGAATCCTGCTTTTAAAAGGTTGGAAAATGCATTGCCACCCACCGATTCAGGACGTTCACTCGCACCAAATACCGCAATGCTTTCGGGTTTAAACAGTTTTGTAAGATAGTGCGGTCCCATGATTAACCAATTCTCCAGAGAAATGTGTAATGAATCTTTATATTAGCAATTCCATATGTAGTTTGCATGACAATGGTTTAGGTCATCCTGAAAATTCTGAACGGGTGAACCGCATTCAAGATCAGTTGATTAGCAGTCAGCTGTTTGACTGGTTTTTGCATACCGAATCAAGAGCCGCTAGCAATGAGGAGTTGGCGTTGGCTCATCACCCTAAATTGGTGCTTGAGTTGGAACAGCAGGAGCCAGAACAGGGAGTGATTGAGATTGGATTGGATGTGTATATGAGTCCAGGTACGGTATTGGCCGCAAGGCATGCGGCAGGCGCGGTATTGGATGGGGTTGATGCAGTCCATTCAGGAGAGGCAAAACGCGTTTTTTGTAATATTCGTCCTCCCGGTCATCATGCACAATATGCGGAACCAGAGGGCTTCTGTTTTTTTAATAATGTGGCATTGGGTGCAGCCTATGCGCTAGAAAAGTATGCTTATCAGCGTGTTGCGATTGTGGATTTTGATGTTCACCATGGTAATGGCACCGAGTCTTATGTACGAAAAGAGCCAAGAGTCTGGTTTGGATCGAGTTTTGAAAGCCAGATTTATCCGTTTACGGATTCAGAATCGGATCTTTCTAATATGGTGAAAATGCCATTGGAGAAATTCAGCGGTGGTGAACAGTTTCAACAGGCCTGGTCAGAGATAGGTTTGCCCGCCTTAGCTGAGTTTAAACCGCAATTGATTTTGATTTCTGCTGGGTTTGATGGTCACGCTTTAGATCCGTTAGCCAATTTAAGGTTGCATGAAAACGATTTTGCATGGATAACCGCAGAAGTTATAAAAATAGCTGATGAACACGCTGATGGAAAAATTGTCTCGGTATTAGAAGGGGGGTACGATTTAGGGGCATTAAGTGTTTCAGCACGGGAACATATTCGCGTTCTGTTTGGGCTTGATTGAGTCGATTTAAAAGAGAGCAACCGATTGATATATTTAGGTTTGAAACAGAGCTAAAATTTGTTGTTGTGCGGCTTCAAAATCAATCTTTCCGGTAATTTCATAGACGGTTGTGGCTTGCAAAAGCTTAAGATAGTTGGCTTCAACGAGCGGAGCGCCATTTTTTAAAAAGCCACTCTCAGCAGTGGCATAGAAAGGCCCTGGTGATTTCATAATCGCCGGTAACAGGTCAATACGCTCTGTGATCTTTACCTGACTGACTGAGGTCGGCTGAGATGAATGCGCTTGCCAATTGAGAATAAACAGTGCATCTAATGGCGATTCCGCTAAATAACAGTCTTTGTGATATAGATAATGAACCGGAGCATCGTATTTCTTCTCTATTGCACGTAAGGTTTCAGAGGGGAGTGCTAAGTATTCATTACGTTCACGTTCAGACATCAACGAGTGTAAACGTGGATTATGGACAATGGTTCCTGGGTTGATTCTGGGTTGTTTAGGGATGCCACGCATCATTAAGCGATTGTTATGACGTTTTAATAACAGACGATCATTGCTGATAAAGTGTTCGGCCTGAGCAAGTAGATGCAACATTAAGGTGGATTTTCCGCCACCGGATAAACCGGCAAATGCCAAGCCTTTCTGCTGGATTTGCATGCCTGAAGTATGACCAAGTTGCCAGTCTAAACGCAGGTGTTGATTTAAATGTTGTGTCAAAATAAAGTTAATGATTTGGCTGCTATTGGCTTCTGCTGGCCCCAGAGCAAGCGGAATTAATTGATGGTGTGCGTCTGGTCCAGGTTGTAAAAACAACATACCTGTTTTGACTTTATACAATAAACGTAACCTTTGGTCATTCCATTCGCTATCTAAAATTGCATCTTTCCGTCCGACTTTTCCGCCTTCACGTTTCCAATCCGTCCATTGGGTTTGTGCAATCAAGTCTGCTAATTGATCGGTTTCATAGACATGAATTTCCGTCAGGTTTTCGTGTTTGATGTTACTGGTTTGCGATTGAGCTAGAGTGTGAAAATAGTCTTCTAAAAGCCCTAATAATTTTTGGCTGTTGCTGTGAATTCTATAAATCTGCTGGTGTACTTTAATTTCAAGTGATTGTTCTAATAAGTCGACTTGTGATTGAATTTTTTGTATTTGTTTAAGCAGGGAAGTCGACATAATTACCTTAAAGCTTGGAAGTATGAACGTATGAATGTGTATTGATTAAATCTAATGGTTATTCAATAAATTTTGAATCACGTGATCTGCATATTGTTCAGCCATATTTAAACCTAGCGCTTCTTGTGCCCCTTTAAAACCACCAAATGCAGAGACTTCAAAACAGACAGGCCCTTGATCGGTCTCGGCAATATCAACCGTAGTATAGGTCAAATCAAATTGGGCTTGGGCTTGGTAGGCCATGTTAATAATTCCTTGATCGGGTTCAATTTTGGCGTATTTACCACCAGAATGAATCGTAGTGTTCCAGCTATCACCATTGCCAACACGAGCATAAGCGCCTTTGTATTCACCCGCGAGAAACACCAATCCCATATCATGGCCGGGCAGAGCGAGTTTTTTCTGAATATAGAAGAAGCCGTGTTTTTGATAAAAGCTGTTGAGCTTCTGCTTGATTTCAGCTTCATCGGACTCTGAAGAAACGACCACCATGCCACGAGCCTTCGTTGAGTACAGCGGTTTGAGTATGACTTCACCAAACTTATATACGGCCTCAATGGCAGCCTCAATGCTTTCGGTAATGAGCGTGTCAGGCATGGGGATTTTGGCTCTGGCGAGCGAGACCGTGCAACTCATACGATCGACAAGCCGAATGATTTCCGAAGGTTTTGAATAGACTTCAACATTGCAGCACTCTACAAATCGTAACAACTCTAGACGATCCAAGACTTTTGGGCTGTATGTTTGCGAGATTTTTTTAATAATAATAGCATCCAGTTCACAGAGGCACTGATTTTGATATAGGACTTCTGGTTTAGATAGGTCGGCCACCACTTTCTCGATGTCGATCACTAAACGAAACCCGGTGCGTTTCTCTATTTCATCAGCTAACACTTCGGTTGACCATTTGCCTGGAATACCGACAACCCCTATTTTTAAATCTGAAGCAGTTTTATTCACGGAACAATTCCTTTGAAATCCGGTAGCTAGGGTATTTTTTAGGCTTGAGTTTGACCACTTGCTCTAATAAATATCGACCACGATAGTGCATGGATTTTGCGTGTGAATTATCCAGTACAAAACGGGTGGAGCTTAAAAATGAGCGCGCCAACGCTAACGCCATACGTAGGTGGTAGCTGTCATCCCCAATTTTTTCAGCGTAACTCTCTCCAAACTGATAGACCGCCTGCATGGTTTCGGTGATCAGTTTACGCACATCTGGATCGAAGTCGGTCAGACGATAGTTCGATACCATAAATACCGATAAATCTTGCACATAGTCGCTGTACTCAGAACGGTGTAGGTCAATAAAGCTGATCTGTTTTTCAATGGGATCGTAGATTAAATTGTCGACATTAAAGTCACCGTGAATATAGACGCCATTCGGTTGGGTCAATTTTTCTTCTATGTCGGCCGCTTGCTGAATTAGGCTTTCTAAAGAGGCCTGTTTGACTTCCCCTAACTGGAATCCGCGTAGATCAAATTCGGAGTGAACTCGGTAAATATCATTTAGGCGTTTTTTCAACTGAGTCATAAAGTGCGCTGGGTAAGGCTGTTCTGATTCGGTTTCCTGCCAAATGTCTTGTAGCAAAGCAAACAGAGCGTTTAGACCCTTTTTAAGATTTGTACGATCACCTTGTGTGATCAGCTTGTCAAAGGTTTCACCGGTCATGTATTCAAACAGTAAGGCGGCTTTATCGCCGGTTTTATGGTATGAATAGACCTCTGGCGCCACCCCTGGAAATTTTTTATGCCAGCTCTCAATCCCCTGTTTCTCTTCTAATAGTTTTTTCTGTTGACCCTCTTTAAATATGGCGGTTAATTTGTCGTCTTCACTCTCTGGTGAGAAGACACCAGAGATGGTACAGCCAGATTTGGTCTCGCCCATCGTGCTGATAGAAAACTGCGGTGAGTCCGGGTTAAGTTCAATGGCACTTAAAGTAGCTTCAAGCGAATGATAACGCTCAAGCTTAATGGCTTGACCTAAATTGGCTGAGAGAATGGATTCACCAATTCGTAGCAGGACATCCCCCAGACGTTTAATGTCTTGGGTGATTAAACTGGCTTCTAATAGAGCTTGAGTTTGCTGACCTTTTTTTAAGCGTTTCTGATTGTTATCAAGTTGATTCTGACAGAGCTTAGCGATGCGTACTTGTAATCGACAAATATCAATAGCCACTTGTGAACTGGGTGAAATAATTGCAGGTTCAAGCATTTCTAAGCCAGAATTTAGAATTGTTAACGATTTGAATAGTTTCTGTTTTTGAACCAGTTTAAAACTCTTTAAGTTTAAGGCGCGATAGGCTACTTTTTCTAGCTGGCGAGAGAGTTCTTTAAGGCTGTGTATGAGTTGTTGGTAACTCTGAGCCAGAATCTGTGCGGAATCTTGTTGGCCTATCTGAGATTGATTGATTAAATACAGTGAGCAGCGATTGATCAGGTTGATCTGGTGATTGTCAATATAGTCGATGCGAGCGAGACTTTTTTTAGCTTGATCTTTATCGTGGGTTTCTAAATAGGATTCAAGCCCCTGAAGTTGTTTTTGTACCTCAATAATAAAGAAACGTAATGGCTCAAAAAGCTCAGAAGGCGTTTGCATTTAGATTACTTCTTGGCCTTTTTTGCATCAATAAACAGAGGCGTCTCTTCAGTGTTGTTATCTTCTTCTGAAGACCAGCTAAATTTGATTGAGAGGCTTTGCGATTTTTGTGATTGAGAGGCTTTAATTTTCACTTGCGAAAGAGCTTCTGGTCTCAAGCGAATATTATCTTCTTCATCGGACAGTAATATTTCACCTTTTTTAAACCCCTGAATAATGGCTTTAAGGTAGTTTTCAATGGATTCTTTGTCTTGTAATGATTCGTGAACAAATTCTTGTATTTTTTTAGCCATTAAAACGGTCCGGAAATAGGAGTTAATTAGTTAGTATAGTCAATCGACAGAGAGTCGCAATACTAAAATATGACAGGTTTGTGAAGTCAGAGCGATAAAGTCAGTTTAATCATCGTCAGACGTGGTGTGGCTTTTGTTTTAGGTGGGGGATGAGGATAACTTAAAAAGTAGATTAACCAGGCCTGGTGAGATTGAGCAGGCCTGGTGAAAAGGGGTATTTAAAGTGAAAACTCGCTAAAATCGTCTGAATCGACTTTAGAGTCCACTTGGCCAACTAGATAAGAGCTGATCTCTGACTCTTGAGGCGCAACTTGAACATTGTCACTCACTAACCAGTTATTCATCCATGGAAGAGGGTTGGATTTATTTTCAAAGATTGGATCAAGCTTAATCGCTTTTAAACGTACATTAGTAATGTATTCCACATAGTCTTTTAAAATTTTGGCGTTTAGACCGATCATTGAACCGTTTTGGAATAGGTAATCTGCCCACTGCTTCTCTTGTTCTGCGGCCTGGCGGAAAATTTCATAGGTGTTTTCTAACTGCTCTTGAGCAATCACGGCCATTTCAGGGTCATCTTTGCCCTCCGTCATCAGGGTAATCATGTTTTGAGTACCTGACAAGTGTAGAGCTTCATCACGAGCGATCAACTTAATGACTTTGGCATTCCCTTCCATTAACGAGCGTTCTGCAAATGAGAAGCTACACGCAAACGACACATAAAAACGAATCGCTTCTAAAACGTTTACCGAAACGACCGTTAGAAACATCGCCGTTTTAATCTTTTTACGGAATTCGTGATCCGCCTCTAAATCAATTTTATTAGCGTACATGTAATTGGTTAATGCGATCAACTCGTCATAGTACTCGGTCACACTCACGGCACGTTTCACGATCTCATCGTTGGTGACAATGTCATCAAACACCACCGAAGGGTCGGCAACGATATTACGGATAATATGAGTGTATGAACGACTATGGATAGTTTCTGAGAACGACCACGTTTCAATCCAGGTTTCTAGCTCAGGAATTGACACTAATGGCAGTAACGCAACATTTGGAGAGCGACCTTGAACCGAATCTAATAAGGTTTGATATTTTAGGTTGCTGATGAAAATGTGCTGTTCGTTTTCGGGTAGGTCGGCATATTCGGTTCTATCTGACGATAGATCAATCTCTTCAGGACGCCAGAAAAAGCTGAGTTGCTTCTCTATTAATTTTTCAAAAATCGGGTATTTCTGCTGGTCATAACGCGCCACATTGACATTTTGGCCAAAAAACATCGGCTCTTCCATCGCATTATTTTTTGAACGACAAAATGTAGAGTAGGTGTGCTGATCTTTACAACTCATGGTTTCCATTTCCTGATTTCGGTGTTTAGTCGGTTATTTTATACGTTAACTTGGATAGGCGTGAATAAAAATCATTGTTATTTGATGAAGTTGTTTGAATAGGGGAATTAAATACTTTTGTACACAAGGCCCTCTGCTTTGGGGATAATAAAAGAAATGACTGAGGAGCAATGATGTCCTATAAAGATGAATTAATCTGGTTAAAAGGTAAAAAGGTTGCGTTTTGTGAGCCTGATGAAACCTTATTTGCTGAAGTTAAGGCATTTTTAGGGCATTACGGTTTGGATGTGATTGGCTTGAATTCGATTGAATCCATGTTGGCCGATCTGGAATCTCGACGTTACAGCACACACCGAATCTATATGGCGGTGTTTGTGACCGCTGAACTCGCCAAAGATTTAGAAACCTCTTGGTTGGATGTGATTCGAGTTAATCCAGGTGTCGCTCAAACCCCCTTGGTATTGATGGCCTCTGAAAGTGAACGCAAATCTGTGCAAAGTTTTATAGAAAAGGGGTATTTTAAATTTTGTATGGATCATCCCGTTCCCGCTTCACAAATGTTAAGAGTGTTAAGACGTTTGAATCGTTGGAAAGCCTTAAGAGGGGATTTAACGCCGGATGCAATTCTAGAAAGCTAAATGAGTCACGGTTCCCTTTAGGCAAAAAAGAGGCCTGTCATTTCTGAGCAGGCCTCTAATCATTTACGTTTTATGACTCACAGTAAGATCTGTTTAGGTTTTAACGTGTTCTTGTTTAAACTTCACCCATTACTAAGGCTTCTAAACTCTCCCAGCGTTCAAATGCCGTTTCTAATTCCGCTTCTTTATCAGCAAGCTGTTGAATCGTGGCTTGCACTTCATCTTCCGGTTTTTGATAAAAGTTCGGATCATTCATCTGTTCCGATAAACTTTCTAACGCTTGCTCGAGTTCCTCAATTAATGCGGGCAAATTATCGTATTCACGCTGGTCTTTGTAGCTGAGTTTTTTAGGTTTTTTAATGGCTGTTTCAGTGCTTGGACTTGTGGCCTCTGGTTTAACCGTTTTGGTCAATTCAGGTTTTTTAGACTCATCTAAGATATTTGAATAATCTGGGCGTTGACGTAACCAGTCGTCGTAACCACCCACGTATTCATTCACAATGCCTGGCGCATCAAACACAATGGAACTGGTCGCGACATTATTTAAAAAGGCACGGTCATGGCTTACGATTAGAACCGTCCCTTTGTAGCTGAGCAGTAACTCTTCTAATAGCTCCAGTGTTTCAACGTCTAAATCGTTGGTGGGCTCATCTAAAATAAGCAGGTTAGACGGCTTGGCAAATACCCGTGCTAATAACAGACGGTTACGTTCACCGCCTGACAGAGCTTTAACAGGCTGGCGAGCACGATCAGGTGAAAACAGGAAGTCCCCTAAGTAGCCGATAATATGTTTGCGAACGCCATTGATTTCAACGTAATCGCTCTCTTCAATAACACTTTCGGCTACCGCTTTGTTTTCATCCAGTTGGGCTCGATGTTGGTCAAAGTAAGCAATATCCAGATTGGTGCCCAGTTTTACCTTTCCTGAGGTCGGTTGCAATTTACCTAAAATCAGAGAGAGCAGTGTGGATTTACCGCAACCGTTTTCACCGATGATTCCTACCTTATCGCCACGCATGATATTGGCCGTTAAGTCGGTGACGATAATGCGATTTTCAAAACTAAAGTTAAGGTGTTCAATCTCAATAACTTGTTTACCAGACAGTTCCGCTTTGTTCAGTTGCAGATTGGCTTTGCCTTGCTGAGTGCGACGAGCCTTATGTTCAGAACGCAATTTTTCTAATGCACGAACACGCCCTTCATTACGAGTACGACGGGCTTTAATGCCTTGACGAATCCACACCTCTTCTTGAGCGAGTTTCTTATCAAACAGGGCATTTTGTTTGGCTTCGGCTTCCAACTGTTCGGCTTTACGTTCGAGATAGGTGTGGTAATCACACTCCCAGTTAGAAATGTTTCCTCGATCCAATTCCACGATACGGGTCGCTAACGATTGTAAAAAAGCACGATCGTGGGTAATGAAAACTAGCGAGCAACGAATGGTTTTTAAGAAACTCTCTAACCATTGAATAGAAGGAATGTCTAGATGGTTAGTGGGTTCGTCTAATAATAAAATATCGGGTTCTTGTACCAGTGCTTGTGCAAGCAATACTCGGCGCTTCATCCCGCCGGATAGATTTGAAAATTCCGCCTCACTCGGTAAACCTAATTTGGAGATAATGGTTTCAACACGCTGTTTATGCTCCCAACCGTTTGCATCTTCAATCTGTTGTTGCACTTTGGTAAAGGTTTCTAGAACGGCATCCGTATAGTTGGTTTCCATCTGCATACTTAGATCATGAAAACGTTCAATTAGAGGGCCGATATTGCCCAAGCCTTCTGAGATAACATGAAACACACTGCCGATGGTGTCATGCGGAACTTCTTGTTGTAGTTTGGCAATTTTAACGCCATCTTGCACGATACGCGTTCCGCCGTCGGCTTGAATTTGACCTTCCACCACCTTTAATAAGGTCGATTTTCCTTCCCCATTACGTCCAACAATACAGACCCGTTCATTGGGTTCAATCTGAAAGCTAGCTTTATTCAATAGGGGAGCAGAGCCGAAGCTAAGAGAGATATCACGTAAAAATAACAGAGCCATAAAATAATTCTTTTGAGTGTTTGGTTGAAGGTAGCGTCGTTTAACGTTGTAGAGTCAAAATGAGATTGCTACTGGATTGGATATTATACTTGTTTAGTTGAATGTCTTGACGGTCTTCAACTTGTTGTTGCCAATAATTCACGACCGTTTTTGTTTCAGCAGTCGGAATTCCAGAACCAGAGTCGCTCATTTCATTCCATAAATTAAAAATCAATAGGCCTGTTGAGTTTAGGTTTTGGAAAAGGTTTTGTTGGAAATCGACGTCACTTAATTGAGATGGTAAGCCGTGAGCATCAAATATATCCACGATTACGACATCGTATTGATGATGGTTTTCTGCGACAAATTGGATGGCATCCTCTTGAATCACATCCACTTCAGGTTCGTTGGGCAGTTGGAAAAATTGATAGGCACAATCGATGACAATTTGACGCAGTTCAACCACCGTCATTTGTAAATTGGGCAGGGCGTGAAACAGTTGATGTGCCATAGAGCCGCCGCCCATGCCCAACATCAACACTCTAAGGTCTTGATTGGGTTTTCGTTTTTGAGCCGCGTTTAATACCTGTTCAGTTATTTTTTCTTGGTATTCGAAGTTTAAGCTCATCGGAGCATTAAGAAAAATGCAGCTTTGTTCAATAGGAGAATCAAAGTACAGCTTTCTTGTGACTTTGTTATCGACGACTTCAACTAAACCAAACTCATCACGCGCACTGTGAATAATGGTGCCGTCATAGTTCATTTAGTTGCTTTCCATTTGCGTATTTGAACTGGATAGGCTAGCCCACCACAAACGTAGGCGTAAACCAATTTCAGATGTAAAGCCGACTTCTACAAACTCGATTTGGCCACCTGGCGCGATAATAAAGTCGGCTGGCACCGCTTTATTTCCAAACTGTTGCATTAATTTACCATCGTAATCATTAATGATGATGTTAGGGTTTAACTCATTCAGCTTGGCATACTCTAATAATGCTTGATCATCCCCAGATTGGGTGGCGATATTGATGACTTGGTAATCTTCAGCCACGGACTCCACACTGCCTTTTGTCACATCACAGATTGGACACCATGTTGCCCAGATATGAACCAGTGTTGGCTCTTTAATATCCGCTAAAGAGACGTATTCACCGGTAATAGTTTCCATCTCAATCGCGGGTATCTGACCATGAATGACTTCGCCTTGCATAAACGGACGAAGAGAAAGGTAGGCGATGACAAAAATTAAAACAGTTAATAGATTTTTAACCCAGCCTTTTTGCCAGAGTTTTGGTGGTTGAGTCGACATAGTTTGGTTTCTTGAGTTTGTAAAGTTGCAAGCATTATACGGCTTTTCAAAGCTTGAATCTTCATCTTGCTAGACGGTCAAATTAAACGGTATATTTGCCTTTAGAATTTTGAATGACTCTGTGTTAGAATACGCGACCTTATTTTTTTATAATTTTCAGTTACATAGCTTGGTTATTAACCATAGTTAAAGAGCGGATTACAACTATGTCGAACCCTTCACCGTTTACAGGCGGTCTTTACGTTATCACTTACGGTTGTCAGATGAATGAATATGACTCTGACAAGATGGCGAGTTTATTAGAAAAAACGCACGGTTTAAAGTTGGTAGAAACACCAGAAGAGGCCGATGTGGTTTTAATGAATACCTGTTCGGTGCGTGAGAAAGCACAAGAGAAAGTCTTCTCTGAATTAGGACGCTGGTCTAAGTGGAAAGCCAAAAAGCCGAACCGCGTCATTGGCGTCGGGGGCTGTGTAGCGTCTCAAGAAGGTAAGGTGATTCGTCAGCGTGCCCCAAGTGTCGATGTAATTTTTGGTCCTCAGACACTGCACCGATTGCCCGCGATGATTGATGAAGCACTGGCCGTTCGCGGTGACGATAAGATCAAAAAGAAAAAAGCGGTGATTGATATCTCGTTCCCAGAAATCGAGAAGTTTGACAACTTGCCAGAACCAGAGGTCAGTGGCGTCTCGGCCATGGTGTCCATTATGGAAGGTTGTTCAAAGTACTGTACTTTCTGTGTGGTGCCCTATACACGTGGTGAAGAGGTCAGCCGTCCGTTTGAAGATGTGATGCACGAAATTCGTGTGTTGGCTGAGCAAGGGGTGCGTGAAGTGAACTTGTTAGGTCAAAACGTTAACGCATACCGTGGCGAGATGGAAGACGGTGAAATCGCTGATTTAGCCGTTTTAATGCATGCGGTACGAACCATTGATGGTATTGACCGTATTCGTTTCACGACCTCGCATCCAAATGAGATGACGCAAAGTATTATTGACTGTTATGCTGAGATTCCTGAATTGGTTTCGCATTTACACCTGCCTGTGCAGTCGGGTTCAGATAAAGTCTTGGCGATGATGAAGCGTAACCATATGGTACTTGAATACAAGTCAACCATTCGTAAGGTTCGTGCATTGCGTCCAGATTTATGCCTATCGGGTGACTTTATTATTGGTTTCCCAGGAGAAACCTGTGATGACTTTAAAGAGACTCTTGAATTAGTTAAAGAGCTTAACTATGACCGTTCATTTAGCTTTATTTACAGTGAACGTCCAGGTACACCAGCAGCAGGCTTCCCTGATGATGAGCCAATGGAAAAGAAAAAACGCCGCCTGTTTGTATTACAAGAGCAGTTAAACAAACAGACTGCTGCAATTAGCGAAGGCATGATCGGCACGGTTCAGCGTGTGTTGGTTGAGCGTCTATCGCGTAACTCGTTTGAACAGGTAGCAGGGCGAACTGAAAATAACCGTGTGGTGAACTTTGCAGGCTCGCCTGACTTAATTGGTCAGTTTGTGGATGTGGAAATTACAGAAGCATTAACCAACTCGTTACGCGGAAAGTTGGTAGCAACGCCAGAAGCAGATTCTCATGTTGCACCGCAATTTCATTCGCTTTAATTTCAAAAACAAAACGATAAAACATTGAAACCGACTAAAACGTTATTATTCATTATGGATAGTAACGTTTTTTTATTTTTAAGAGAGTGACCTTTGTCGACCTTACATACCATTCAATTTAATCTTTACCCGGAAGATAACGAGCGCCTACAAAATCTATTTGGTTGGCACAATGAACACCTCGAACAAGTGGAGTTACGTTTAGGGGTGGAGGTCAATTCGCGTGGTTTTTCAATCTCGGTGACGGGGTTGGGGGATCGTGTGGTGCAGGCCGAACAGTTTATTCGTGACTTATACGTTGAGACTGAATCGGAAACCTTAACGCCACAAAAAATTCATTTGGCGTTACACGATTTGAACTTGGATGATCCACAAGCCTTAACCGCGGAACAGAAGTTAATTAAAACGCGCCGTAAAGTCATTAAAACGCGTAATGCTAACCAGGCGCAGTATGTGGAGTCGATTCAGAATCACGATGTGAATTTTGGAATCGGCCCTGCGGGAACCGGTAAAACCTATCTGGCCGTAGCGAGTGCGGTGCACGCGTTAGAGAATGAGCAAGTTCGTAGAATTATTTTAACCCGGCCTGCTGTTGAAGCGGGTGAGAAACTTGGCTTTTTACCGGGTGATTTAAGTCAGAAAGTGGATCCTTATCTACGACCTTTGTTTGATGCTCTGTTTGAGATGCTTGGTTTTGAAGCGGTTGAACGCATGATTGAAAAAAATGTGATTGAGGTTGCTCCGTTGGCCTTTATGCGTGGCCGAACCTTGAATGAAGCTTTTATTATTTTGGATGAAGCGCAAAACACCACTGTGGAACAGATGAAGATGTTTTTGACCCGTATGGGTTTTAATTCGACGGCGGTGATTACGGGTGACATTACTCAATGCGACCTGCCGAAACATCAAAAGTCGGGTTTACGTCACGTGATTGAGGTGCTGGAGGGTGTGGAAGACATTGGGTTTACATTCTATCAAGCAAAAGATGTGGTTCGTCATCCGTTGGTACAGCAAATTGTTAAAGCTTATGATCGACATGAACGTCATCAAGAAAGGCCAACCAAATAGTTTTCAATGAAATAAAGACAGCTCATGACTTGAACTAACAAGCAGTGATTGAGTTCTAGGTATAAATCAGGATAATCAACAGGTAATGACGTTTGATTTGGGGTGGAATCATGGTTGAGATAGATTTACAGTGGGGAGTGGATGCTTTGGCATTACCGACCCTTGAGCAGTGTCAGGAGTGGGTACAAGCCAGTTTGATTGGTGACACCGCTTCAGAAGCCAATG
The DNA here is from genome assembly GCA_034722175.1 of Pseudomonadota bacterium. Classification (GTDB taxonomy): domain Bacteria; phylum Pseudomonadota; class Gammaproteobacteria; order Thiomicrospirales; family Thiomicrospiraceae; genus Thiomicrorhabdus. The sequence continues at coordinate 28,296 of JAYENR010000126.1, forward strand.
AGTTGACAGTTCGCATTGTCGATCCAGAAGAGAGCCAAGCGTTAAACCGTGATTACCGTGGTAAAGAGAAGCCAACCAATGTGTTGTCTTTTGAGTTTGAAAACCCGCCAGGCCTGGTCGATTTAGGGGAAGGTTTACCTTATTTGGGTGATCTGATTATTTGTGCAGATGTGGTGGAGCAAGAAGCCAAAGAGCAGAACAAAACTCTAGAAGAGCATTGGGCACATATGATTGTCCACGGCACCTTGCATTTGCAAGGGTTTGATCATCTTGATGACGAACAAGCCGAAGAGATGGAGTCGTTAGAGGTCGAAATCATGCATGGTTTGGGCTATGCCGATCCCTATGAAGTTGTCGATAAATAGAACACTATAAAATATCAAAGAATTTAACAATTAAAGGGTAACAAAAACTAATGAGTGACAGTAGCAACGGCTCTTCGTGGTTAGAGCGTCTTGGAAAGGTATTTTCAGATGAACCGGAGAGTCGAGAAGAACTTCTTGAAGTTATTAAAGATGCACAATCACAAGGGATTATCGACTCTGATGTGCAGTTGATGATTGAAGGGGTGTTAAATGTTTCTGAGGCACGTGTTCGTGACATTATGATTCCCAAAATGCAGATAGAAGTGGTGGATGCGTCTGAAACCTTAGAAGCCATTATCAATAAAATGTTGGTGAGCTCTCACTCACGCTATCCGGTTATTGATGGTTCAAACGGCAATATTGTCGGTGTGCTACTGGCAAAAGATGTGTTTCGTGCCGTTGTCAAAGGCGAGTTAAACAGTAAGGATGATCTTGCGAAAATCTATCGTGAAGCGACCTTTGTACCTGAAAGTAAACGTTTGAATATGTTGTTACATGAGTTCAAATCCAGTCGTAGGCATATGGCGATTGTAATGGATGAGTATGCTGAACTGGCAGGGCTGGTTACCATTGAAGATGTGCTTGAACAGATCGTTGGCGATATTGCCGATGAACACGATGAAGTTGAATCTGATCTGATTCAAAAACATATCAGTGGTGCCTATAATGTGGATGCCATTACTGACCTTGAAGATTTTAACAAGTTCTTTAATGTGGAAGCGCCGTTAGAAAATAGTGAAACCATTGGTGGTGTGCTTGCATTTGAGTTAGGGCATGTTCCGGTTGAAGATGAAGAGATCGAACTGTTTGGTTTGCATTTTAAAGTTCTCAAGGCTACGGAAAGACGCGCCGAGCTGTTCCAGGTTAAACCGATTGAAGCCTCGGTAGAAGAGCTAGTCGCCTCGGAGGCTGTGTAATTGAAAGCCGCTTTTTTAAAAGGTATTCAGCTTTTTAACCCTAAGAAAAGTCACCTTTTGGCGCTTGTGCTGGGAGGTATCTCGGTTCTGGCGTTTGCACCGTTTGAGTTCTCCCCTGTTATTTTGGGTTCCTTGGCCGGCCTATTTTGGCTATGGCTCAATGCGGAAAGCCGTTTTGATGGCTTTAAACTTGGTCTTTGGTTTGGCTTGGGGATCTATGGGGTTGGTGTCAGTTGGCTGTTCTCGAGTATGTACTTTTATTCGGGCGTTCCGCTGGTTTTGGCTGTTCTAGCCACCTTTGCTTTTGTGTTTTTCTTGTCACTTTATACTGGCCTGTCAGGCTGGTTAGCTCGTTATTTTTTCGATAAAAACCGACCAGGCCTGATGATGTTTGTACTGTTTCCGGCAGTTTGGGTGTTAGCAGAACTGTTGCGTGGGAGTGTGTTTGGCGGCTTCCCATTCTTGCAAGTTGGAACCACACACCTTGGCACTTGGCTTGACGGTTACGCGCCAGTGTTGGGTGTGTTAGGTGTGAGTTGGATGGTGGCGATGAGTGCCGGTTTGCTACTCTGGTTTGTGACCCAGCGTTCTTGGGTTGGGCCGAGTACCTTGTTGTGTTTATTGTGGTCGTTGGGCGGATTGTTGCAAGACGTTGAATGGGTGCAAGAGTCAGGCAAACCGATTGATATCGCGTTGATTCAAGGGAATATTCCTCAGGATAAAAAGTGGGATCAGAAGGAATTTTACCCTTCTCTTAAAACCTATGTGTCGCTTACCAAACAGAATATGGATGCAGACGTGATTGTCTGGCCAGAAACCGCGATTGCGACTTATTATGAAACGGTTGAGAAAGGAGCCTTAAGAACCTTTATTAAAGACGCGAAAATGCTGAATACCGATATTCTTGCTGGTGTTATTACTGGAGAAGAGGGCTCGGATAATTATTACAATGCGTTGGTTAATTTACATAACCCTGAAGAGCGTTATTTGAAAACGCATCTAGTGCCGTTTAGTGAGTTCTTTCCGTTATATTCTCTGTTTGATTTCTTAGCAGGCCTGTTTGATATTCCATTTGCGACCTTTTCGCATGGTCCACAAGATCAGAAACCGATGATATTGGGGGGGCAGCCTGCGGCATTGAGTATCTGTTATGAGATGGCATTTGGTGAAGAGTTAGCTCAGTCTTTGCCTGAAGCGAAATACATGATTACGGTTAGTAACGATGCTTGGTTTGCACATACCTTTGAACCACATCAACAGGTGCAAGACGTTAAAATGCGTGCGTTAGAATTAGGTCGTGAAATTGCACGTAGCACCAATACCGGTCAAACGATCATTGTCGGTGTAGATGGGGAAATTAAAGCTTCCATTGAAGCCTATCAGCAAGGTGTATTGCGTGGTACGGTGCAACCTTATGAAGGGATGACCTTCTATGCGGAATGGAAACAGTTACCGATTCTGTTTATGTTATTTACTGTGTTTGGATTTATCTTAAGTAAACGTTATTTCTTAACAGGACGTTTCTCTAAGGTTGAATCAAAGCAAACCTAACAGGCCTGGTCAGAATAACAAATAGAGTTGAATTTGTTTGAAATAAAAAGGCGGAATCCTAACGGGTTCTGCCTTTCTGTTTTTGGGTGTTTTTTCAAAGAAATAACTCATGCTCATATTAGGTATAAGTGTTAATTAGTGGCGTGGAGGCTTTTCTTGCAAGATCGGATGGTTTTCGTCCATCGCTGCCGCTAAACGCATTCTTAAAACCGTAATATCCGTTGGGTCAGCCAAGCTTAACGCTTTATCAATTAAGATTTTTTCTAAAACCGGCAAGTCCATATTTAAGAAGTCTTCCACACCTTGCTCGACATCCGCTAAATATTCCGCGGTTTGCATAATATCTGCGTGTACGTCTTTTTGCACCGTATCAAACTCTTTGGCAGTCAACTCTGCAAGATCGTGATCGGCTTTCTCTGTTTTTTCAATTGCTTGGCCTAATACCGACCAGGTGGCCTGTTCAGTTTTAATTGCGGTTTCTTTCGCAAAATTCAGCAATGTTCGATAGGCGTGCAACATTTTATGTTGGCTCATTATTTTTCCCTCATAGGTCTGGTATCTACTATAATATTGAACTTATTTATTTTATTAATCAAGCCGTAATTTAAACAATAAATTGCGTTATAAGTTTGGTTTGATTTCATTGCATTAAAAACTGAGATTTTATCGTGTTAAATCATGCAAAAATTTCAAATTATTGAGTAGAAGAAAAATTCATGTCAGAAGTTCAGTACCAGCCGCAACAACTTGAAACCGAAATTCAGAAATATTGGGATGATAATCAGACCTTTGTTGTAGAAGAAGATAGCAGCAAAGAGAAGTATTACTGTCTTTCAATGTTCCCCTACCCAAGTGGTAAGTTGCATATGGGGCATGTACGTAACTACACAATCGGGGATGTGATTTCACGTTACCACCGTATGTTGGGTAAAAACGTATTACAGCCAATGGGTTGGGATGCGTTTGGTCTGCCGGCAGAAAATGCGGCGATGCAGCATAAGGTGGCACCGGCTAAATGGACCTATGAAAACATCGACTACATGCGTAATCAGCTTAAATCGTTAGGGTTAGGCTATGACTGGACACGTGAGGTGGCAACCTGTCACCCGGAATATTACCGTTGGGAGCAGTGGTTATTCACTAAGTTGATGGAAAAAGGTCTGGTTTACCGTAAATTATCGGTGGTGAACTGGGATCCGGTCGATATGACCGTATTGGCTAACGAGCAGGTCATTGACGGTAAAGGTTGGCGTTCAGGTGCGCCGGTTGAGCGTAAAGAGATCGCACAGTGGTTCTTACGTATCACCGATTATGCTGAAGAGTTATTGCAAGATTTGGACAAGTTGGATGGTTGGCCTGAACAGGTTAAGACGATGCAGAAAAACTGGATTGGTAAATCAACCGGTCTGCAAATCTCTTTCCCAATCGTCGGTAAAGAGAATCAAACATTAGATGTGTACACGACACGTCCTGATACCTTAATGGGGGTGACCTATGTGGCGATTGCGGCTGATCACCCAATGGCACATAAAGCGGCGGTTAATAATGAACCTTTAGAACGTTTTATTGAAGAGTGCTCGCATATCTCAACTGCCGAAGCCGACATGGAAACCATGGAGAAGAAAGGGGTTGATACAGGCATTCGTGTGACGCATCCGATTACCGGTGAAGAGGTGCCTGTTTGGGCGGCGAACTTTGTATTGATGGGGTACGGAACGGGTGCGGTCATGTCGGTTCCAGCCCATGATCAGCGTGATTATGAATTTGCTAAGGCATACGGGTTGGATATTAAAGCCGTTATCGCACCGAATGCTGAAGAGATGGCGGATGTGTCTGAAGCTGCGTTCACTGAAAAAGGCGTGCTGGTCAACTCTGGTCAGTTTGATGGTTTGAAATCGAAACAAGCTTTACATGAAATGGCTAAGGCTTTGGGTGAGAAAAACCTAGGTGAGAAGCAAACTAACTATCGGCTGCGTGATTGGGGTATCTCTCGTCAGCGTTATTGGGGTTGCCCAATTCCGGTTATTTACTGCCCAGCTTGTGGTGCTTTACCCGTTCCAGAAGAACAGTTGCCAGTTAAGTTACCTGAAGATGTGGTGCCAGATGGTTCAGGCTCACCTTTAGCAAAAATGGACAGCTTTAAAAATTGTGAATGTCCGCAGTGTGGTGGTCGTGCTAAACGTGAAACCGATACCTTTGATACCTTCTTTGAATCGTCCTGGTACCATGCTCGTTATACCTCAAAAGATAATTCGGAAGCGATGTTAGATGAACGTGCCGATTATTGGGCGCCGGTTGATCAGTATATTGGTGGAATTGAACATGCGATTTTGCACTTGTTGTATGCACGTTTTTTCCACAAGTTGATGCGTGATCAAGGTTTGGTGAATTCTGATGAACCGTTTAAAAACTTATTGACTCAAGGTATGGTTTTGCTAGACGGCAGCAAGATGTCTAAGTCAAAAGGCAACACGGTTGACCCACAAGGCCTGATTGAAAAGTTTGGTGCAGATACCGTTCGTCTATTCATTATGTTTGCAGCACCGCCAGAGCAAAGTTTGGAGTGGTCAGACAAAGGGGTAGAAGGGGCGCATCGTTTCCTTAATCGTGTTTGGCGTCAAGTACACTCTCACGTTGAAGCAGGCCTGGTCAGTTCTACAGTGGCAGCAGACAGCTTAAATAAAGAGCAGAAAGCCTTACGTCTGAAAGTGCATGAAACCTTACAGAAAGTCACCGACGATATGGGGCGTCGTCAGCACTTTAATACCGCGATAGCAGCGTGTATGGAGTTGATGAACGAACTCAGTAAGTTCAAAGACGAATCGGATGCTGGTCGTGCGGTGATGCAAGAAGCGCTAGAGATTTTGGTGGCGATGCTGTCACCGATGACACCTCACTTATCGCAAAGCTTGTGGACGTCTTTGGGTAAAACCGATTTAGTGTTGGATTCAGCTTGGCCAGAAGTCGATGAAGCAGCGCTGGTGAAATCAGAAATTGAACTGATGGTGCAGGTCAACGGTAAACTGCGAGGCAAGATCGAAGTAGCGGCGGACGCCGATAAAGGTTCCATTTTAGCCGCAGCGAAAGCCGATGAATCGGTATTGAAATTCATTGATGGCAAAGAGATTGTTAAAGAGATTGTGGTGCCAGGCCGTTTGGTTAACTTAGTTGTGAAAGGCTAAACCTAAATGAACACTGAGATAAACGTTGAAAAACGCATTTTAAAAACCGAACAGGCCTTTATACCCCCTTGCGGGGTGTGGTCAGTTTTCCAAAACTGGAAAAACTCGATGGGTTTATTGGTGTTAATGCTGTTTTCAGTCAGTTTATTAAGCGGGTGTGGCTTTCATTTACGTGGCTACGATACTCCTCAAAAAGCACAGTTTAATACGATTAAACTGACCGGATTGGAAGCGGTTTCACAGAATATTAAGACAGCCTTAAGTGAACAACTTGATGCCAGTGGTGTCACCATTGTGTCGAGTTTGGCAGGCGCTGAACTGGAATTGAAACTGCAAAAAACCTATTTGCACCGCTCTAAAACCAGTTATACCGGAACCGGTGATGTGGCTTCGGTTTTGATTACTTTAAAACAAGGGTTTTCTGTCGAAGAGGTTGCAACAGAGCTCTTGTTATTAAGAGGTGAAGCAGCGACCTATCGAGATCATCAAATTGATAATACGGCTTTATTGGCTTCTAACCGTGAGTTGCAAGAGATTAATCAGCAGATGGCCGCCGAAGTGGTGCGCCAGATGGTTGATCAAATTAACCGCCGTTTACAAACACAGCCATAGAGTGATAAGAGTAGCCAAGTAGAGCGATTATGATTTTAGCAAATGCCTTTTTAAATCAAGTTCAAAATCGCTCGGTTGCACTGACATCAATTTACCTGTTTTATGGTGAAGAGGCGTTGTTTTTACGCGACAGCGTTGATGGCTTGCGCGGTTTACTGCAAGAGCAGGGCTATCTGTTTGGTGACCGTTATGAAGTGGATGCGGGGTTTGACTGGCAGGCTCTGCAGATGGAAACTCAGGCGGGTTCATTATTTTCTGAACAACGAGTGGTCATGATCTCCATGCCGAAAGGCTCGCCCGGTAAAGAGGGCGGGAAGTTTATTCAGGAGTGGGTCAAATTAAATGCTCAATTGGCTCAGCTTCCGCCGGAAGTGATTGTGATTATCGAGTCTGGAAAACTTGATAGCCGACAGACTAAAGCCAAATGGTTTCAAGCGATAGAGTCAGCAGGCCTGGTGGTTCAAGCGAAACCGGTTCCGACAAATGCGTTACCTAATTGGTGTCAACAACGCGCTCAGTTACAAGGATTGCAATTAGACAGTGAAGCCGCAGCTCTGTTGGCTGAACGGGTAGAGGGCAATTTGTTGGCGGCGGATCAAGAGTTGATCAAGTTAGGGTTGTTGCACCCGGTTAATACTCAAGTCAGCGCACAGATGATTAATGAAAGCGTGGTTGATCAAGCGCATTATCAATTGTTTGCCTTGTCGACAGCGATGCTCAATGGACGTACCGCTTATGCTTTGCAAGTCCTGCATCGTTTACGTCAGGAAGGCATAGAAGCGCCTGTGATCTTATGGTTGTTAGCCAAAGAGATTCGAGAGTTATTGAATATTACGCAACTGCAACAGTCGATGCCGAGAGCGCAAGTGTTTAAGCAGTTACGAATCTGGCAATCTCGACAAGCGGAAGTGAACAGTGCTCTACAAAGACACAGCGCACAAGATTGGCAAAATTTATTAAAGCAGGCCTTGCAGGTTGATTTGATGATTAAAGGCTTAAAAAAAACCATCAATGAAGAAGAGATTTGGATGGGATTATCGAGCTTGGTCAGCCAAGTCGCTCGCTAAATAGAATAAAATAATAAAAAGATCATAAATAGGAAAACATCATGGACATTCAAGCTTATATGGAAACATTGGGTAAGCACGCTCGACAAGCGGCACGTACTTTAGTCAGTGCAACCACTGAGCAAAAGAATAACGCTCTATTAGCCATGGCCGACATGATTATTAGTTCCGCGGAAGAGCTGAAAGCAGAAAATGCCAAAGACTTAGAAAACGGTAAAAACAATGGTCTGGATGCGGCGATGTTAGATCGTTTAGCGTTGACCGATGCCGGAATTGCCGGGATTGCAGAAGGGCTTCGTCAAGTAGCAGCATTGCAAGATCCAATCGGTGAAATTACAGATATGAGTTATCGTCCATCTGGAATCCAGCTTGGAAAAATGCGTGTGCCTTTAGGGGTGGTGGGGATTATTTACGAATCTCGACCTAACGTGACAGCTGATGCAGCGGCTTTGTGTTTAAAGTCGGGTAATGCCGCCATTTTGCGTGGTGGTTCAGAAGCGGCTTTTTCAAACCAAGCTTTGGCAAAATGCATTAAGCAAGGTTTAAAGCAAGCAGGCCTGCCTGAAACGTCGGTTCAAGTGGTCGAGACCACCGATCGTGAAGCGGTTGGACATTTGATTGCCATGCCGGATTATGTGGATGTGATTATTCCTCGTGGTGGTAAGGGTTTGATTGAACGTATCAGCAATAACGCACGTGTGCCAGTCATTAAACACTTAGACGGCATTTGTCATGTGTACATTGATGACGCCGCCGACTTTACTAAAGCGATTGATGTGGCTGTCAACTCCAAGACCCATCGTTATGGGGTCTGTAATGCGATGGAAACCTTATTGGTAGCGGAATCACAAGCTGAGATTGTTTTGCCTGAATTAGCTAAACAGTTTGCTGAAAAAGGTGTGGAGCTGCGTGGTTGCGAAAAAACCCGTGTCGTGATTGAAGCGATTGCCGCCACCGAAGAAGATTGGGCCACCGAATATCTAGCACCGATTCTATCCATTAAAGTGGTCGCAGACGTGAATGCCGCAATGGATCACATTGCTCAGTATAGTTCAGGGCATACCGAATCCATTATTACTGAGAACTTTTCAACCTCACGTCGCTTTTTAGCAGAAGTGGATTCCAGTTCGGTGATGGTCAATGCCTCTACTCGTTTTGCCGATGGCTTTGAATATGGTCTAGGGGCAGAGATTGGTATCAGTACCGATAAATTTCATGCGCGTGGCCCGGTTGGCTTGGAAGGGCTGACTTCACAAAAGTATATTGTGTTGGGTAACGGAAATATTCGTAAGTAGACTGTTTGCAGACTTATGAAGTTAATTGGTATTAATGGTGGCACGTTTGATCCTATTCATAATGGACATTTACGTGCGGCCTTAGAAGTTCAGGTTAAACTCGATTTAGAAGAAGTTCGATTTATACCGTGTTACCAACCCGTGCATCGTGACCGACCCATGGTTTCGGCACAGCAACGCTGCGAGATGGTTGAATTAGCGATACAAGATCAACCTAAGTTTACCTTGGATCGAATTGAAGTTGAGCGTGGTGGCCCTTCCTATATGGTTGACACCTTAGCGACATTGAAACAAAAACACGTTGATGCTGGATTGGTATTGATGATGGGAACCGATGCATTCTCCCGTTTTCATACCTGGCACAACTGGCAAGAGATTTTAAGATTGGCCAATGTTGCAGTGATGCATCGTCCAGGAGACGGTTTACCGTTGCACAGTGAGTCTGGTCAGATATTAAGAGCACATCAAGTTGTCAAGTTTACTCAACCGTCCGAACAGATTGTGGATGTGTTAATTACGCAGCTTGATGTGAGTTCAACGGCTGTTCGCAGCCATTTACAAAACGATATGCCGGTGGACTACTTATTACCGCCACAGGTAAATGAATATATAAAAATGCATAAACTCTACCAATAAACAGAGTCTTGCCAATAATGGAAAAAGTAAAGATTATGGAACTAGATCAAATTAAAGCATTGATTGTTAAAACATTAGAAGACAGCAAAGCACGTGATATTCAAGTTATGGACGTTGAAGGCATTAGTAGCTTTGCAGATTTAATGGTGGTTGCGACGGGTACGTCAACTACTCATGTTAAATCAACCGGTAATGCGGTAGCCCAAGCTTTTAAAGACTTAAATATGCCACCACTCGGCGTAGAAGCTGGGCCTCAACCTGATTGGGTTTTAGTTGATCTAGGTGAAGTGATTGTTCACGTGATGACAGAAGCGGCACGCGCTCACTACTCTTTAGAAAAGCTTTGGGATGTGAAGTCTCAAACAGAAAACGCTGACCAAGAAGACTAGTTCTTAATATGGTGATTCACTTTATTACCGTTGGTCAAAAAATGCCTAAATGGGTGCAGGATGGTTATGGTGAATACGCTAAACGTCTGCCTAAAGCTTGCTCCATTAAGTTGGTTGAACTGCCAATGGCACAACGCGGTAAAACCAGTTCAACCGAACAAAATAAAGCCGAAGAAGCTAAACGTATTCTGGCGGCTGTTCCAAAAGGGGCCAGAATCATTGCTCTAGATGAACATGGCCAACAAGTGACCACCAAAGGTCTTGCCGATAAAATGCAAGACTGGCTTTCGGGTGGGCAAGATATTGCGTTGATCGTTGGCGGGCCCGACGGTTTAGATACTCAAATTCTCCAACAAGCTCAATGGAAATGGGGTTTGTCTAAATTAACTATGCCACATCCAATGGTGCGGATTATGGTTGCAGAGCAGATTTATAGAGCGTGGTCGGTCATTCAAAACCACCCCTACCATCGCGAATAAAAAGGGTCTTTTTGCTCAATCTCTGCGTTGTCGCTTAGCTTGTGTACATTTGTACACGTCTCAAAGCTCCGCCTTGATCTTGAACAAAAATTCTCCTTGGCTTATTTCTTAAGATTTAATTCAATAAATTTAACTGCTTATTAGCTTGGTTTATGAAAACTGTACTTTTGTACAGTATTTATTTTTTATGTTTTCCCACTATAATGCACACAACTTAATAAAAAGCTAAACCTTGCGTGAGTGGGGGGCGGAAAGTAACAGAGCTTCGTTTACAGATTTAACCAAGTTGGCTGTGCTGCATTTTGTATTTCATATATTTAAAATATACAGGAAACATAAAATGAAAAATGCAATGCTAATTTTGGCAGCTAGTGCCTTGTTCAGTTCTAGCGTTTTTGCTGCGGATGATAATGGTCAAATTACAAATAGTTCTGAATATACATGGAACACAGACAACGCCGCTGGTGATGCTAAGTGGAGTACACAAAATAATACAGGTTCTGAATATGATGATGCTTCTACTTCTGATCCGTGGGATATTAATTACCTAGGAACAAGTATTGAAAACAGCCAGTTTCAATTTGGTGTTGTTGGTGGAAGTATATTAAGTGGTCAAGAAACAGGAAATAACATTTTCTTGGGTGACTTAGCAATCAGTGTTCAAGGTTTTAATTCTGCCGCATTAAATCCGACTATTGATTCTACTGGATTTGATTATGCAGTACGTTTAGTCAGTGTTAATGATGTAAATGGCACAGCCGAATTTGAGTTGTTGAGTGGCGGAACATGGGAAGGTGCAGATTTATATAATAATCGGTATGCACCGGAGCATGTGACAGAAACATATAAAATGTTGAATCCAACTTCCGTTGCAAGTTTTACAGGTGCTTGGTCAAATAATGGTGAAGATGATAATGTACTTGAAGGTGCCTTTGATCTTTCATTATTAAATAGCTTTAACGCATCACAGGGAGCAGATATTTCGAGTTACTTAACTATGACTTGTGTGAATGACGAAGCGATGGTTATTGCAAGTGTTTCTGCTGTTCCAGAACCATCAACTTATGCACTGATGTTAGCGGGGTTAGGGCTTGTTGGATTTATGGCTCATCGTCGTAAACAAGCGTAATTGTTTCACTGATAGTATTCTCTTTAAAGGCACCTTTAGGTGCTTTTTTGCGTTTTAATGATGTTTAAAATTAAATAGTTTTCAATTAGTTAACGGTGTGGTCTTGACCTTTAAACTATAAATGTGGATAATTCCATTCTTTAAAATTCTTCACTAATACATAGTGTTGGGTTAATTTATGAATTCGTTGTTCTGTGTACGCATAGGCAATGTTGTGTTAATACCTAGGTCTACGGATCGTTAACATGTAAAACTAACTTGGAGAAAGTAACAATGGCAAACTCAGCACAAGCTGCAAAACGCGCACGTCAGCAAGAGAAAAGTCGTCAACATAACGTTTCTATGCGTTCAGCGATGCGTACAACTTTAAAGAAAGTTGAAGTTGCAATTGCTTCTGGCGATCAAGCTGCAGCAAACGCGGCGTTCCGCGTTGCACAGTCTAGCTTAGATGGTATGGCTCGTAAGAACATCATTTCTAAGAACAAAGCTGCGCGTTCAAAGAGCCGTATTAACACTCGCATCAAGGCAATGGCTTAATTTTATCGCTTAGATAGTCCATAAAGCACGTCTCTTCTTTGTTAGAAAATAACGTTTACAGATGTAAACTTTTATTTTCTGCCTTGAAGTGACACACTTTCTGAACGATCTAACTCGATAAAATGTGAGTGTTTAAAAGAGCCGGGATTGTTCCCGGTTTTTTTGTGTCTGGAATTAAGTAAAGGAATACAAAATGGCTTTTTTAAGATTGATGGCGTTGTTAGAAGGGACGTCGTTGTTGTTATTGTTGTTTGTGGCGATGCCATTGAAATATAACTATGGTATGCCAGAAGTGGTGAGCTGGGTCGGGCGTACGCATGGTGGGTTGTTTTTAGCGTTTAATGTGGTGCTGTTTTATAACGTATTTAAAGGACGAGTATCTGAAATGAAAGGCTTTTTAGGGTTGATTGCCTCTTTAGTGCCGTTCGGTACCTTTGTTTATAAAGCGAAGGTTTTGAAACCGATTGAAACGGCGGCGGCCGAAAAATAATGCGATTTCAAACCCAACAGGCCTGTTGGGTTTGAAATGAATCTTGTTTATTCCATTTTTAATCTCAACTTTAAGTTGGGCAGATCATATCTCCGAGTTCTTCGGTGAGCTTTAGATTCTCAGAATAATCGACTGCACAATCAATCAGCACCACCGTGTTATCTTCAATAGCCTGTTGAATGGTGGGTAATAGCGCTTCAGCCGTGTCAACTCGATAGCCTTTGGCACCAAAAGCTGTGGCCAAAGTGACAAAATCGGGATTGCTAAAGCCCACATTGCTTTCACGCCCAAACTGATTCATCTGTTTCCACTTAATTAAACCGTACTGTGAATCGTTCCAAATTAAGACAATGATCGGAACATTTAAACGCACCGCTGTTTCAATCTCTTGTACATTCATTAAGAACCCAGCATCGCCTGTAACAGCAACAGCTACTTGTTCGGGTTTGGCAAGTTTGGCGGCAATGGCTCCAGGTAGAGCGATACCCATAGAGGCAAATCCATTAGAGATGATGCAGGTGTTCGGCGCTTGGGTTTGATACATGCGTGCGATCCACATTTTATGTGCGCCCACATCTGAAATGATAATGTCATTTTCAGCTAGACAGCTGCGTAGGTCATGCAGGATTTTTTGTGGTTTAACGGGGAAGTCACTACTGTCTTTATGTTCTTTGATTTTGGCATCAATATGCTGTTTTAAGTTTTGAAAGTACGGAGTAGGGTGGCGTTTACTGATCGCAGCAATGTGCGATAAGGCTTTGCCAATATCCCCGATTAACCCGGCTTCAACAATATAAAATTCATCCACTTCTGCTGCTTTGGTATCAATGTGGATGATTTTGCACTCTGGGTTGTGGTTCCATAAATAAGGGTGATATTCCACAATGTCATAACCCACACAAATCACCACGTCAGCACGATCCATTCCGCAAGAAATATAGTCATGGGCTTGCAATCCTACGGTTCCAAGTGATAAGTCATTACGGCAAGGTAACACCCCTTTGGCCATAAAAGTGGTCGCGACAGGTATGTTCAATTTAGAAGCAAACTCTTCTAAAGCTTCGCTGGCGTTGGATCGAACGACTCCATTTCCTGCCATGATCATCGGGTATTTGGCTTGACTAATAATTTCAGCCGCTTGTTCTACCTTTAGCATATTGGGTTCTGGTGGCAGTGGACTCTGTTTTTTAAGTGGTTTTTTATCAACCTCCATTTCAGCGATGTTTTCGGGAAAATCGATAAAACAACAACCGGGTTTTTCAGATTCAGAGACTTTAAACGCTTTACGCACGACTTCTGGAATAACTTCTGGGGTTAAAATTTGTGTGCTGTATTTGGTGATCGGTTCAAACAGATTAACCAGATCTAATACTTGGTGACTCTCTTTGTGAAGGCGATTTGTCGCGGCTTGTCCTGCGATGGCCACCACGGGTGCACGATCCATATTGGCATCGGCAACACCGGTAACTAAGTTAGTTGCCCCAGGCCCTAATGTTGATAAACAGACACCTGCACGTCCGGTTAATCGTCCATACACGTCTGCCATAAAGGCGGCGCCTTGCTCGTGACGAGTCAAAACAAATTTAATCTTGCTCTCTAATAATGCATCCATTAAATCCAAGTTTTCTTCGCCAGGAATACCAAAAATGTATTCCACTTCTTCATTCTCTAGGCATTTTACAAACAGTTCAGCAGCTTTCATGTCGGTACTCTCAATATGAGTGTTCTTACAAAGAAGAGGGAGTTAATAAGAAACGCAATCAGAGCGTATTCTTGTTAGTTTTAGTCTAAATTTACCTTTATCTTTGCATATTCTGATAGAGAAAAAAACCACCATTAGAAAGCTTTAATATTTAACGCCAATATGTTGGTCTTATGCTTTGGTACAATGCTGTAAAAATAGTGCAGATATTGCAAAAAAATAACGCAGGAAACCAACTTGAAAAGAATACTTAAAGCCACCGCAACGGTGGGTGGCATGACCATGATCTCTCGTATACTCGGATTTGTACGTGATGTGATTATTGCCCGTTATTTTGGTTCAAGTATGGGGGCAGATGCCTTTTTTGTTGCGTTTAAAATCCCGAACTTTTTCCGTCGATTATTTGCAGAAGGTGCATTTTCACAAGCGTTTGTTCCGGTGTTGGCCGAAGCCAAAGAAAAACGGGGGCATGATGCCGTTAAGCATTTAGTCAATGCTATTACATTACGGTTGGGTGGGATCTTATTAATCCTGACGGCATTTGGCGTATTTGGTTCCTCTTTATGGATGATGGTGTTTGCGCCTGGGTTTATTGACGACCCTGAAAAATTTAATCTCGCCGCCGATATGTTGGCGATCACCTTTCCGTATTTAATGTTGATCTCTTTGGTGGCCTTATCGTCCGCCATTATGAATACCTATAATCAGTTTGCAGTGCCCGCCTTTACTCCGGTATTTTTGAACTTGGTGTTAATCAGTTTTGCCGTTTGGGTCTCGCCACTAATGGATGTCCCTGTTTTGGCATTGGCGTGGGGGGTGTTGGTTGCCGGTGTGGTTCAACTGCTATTCCATCTGCCGTTTTTGTATAAGTTAGACCTGTTACCTCATCCATCTAGAGAATCTGATCCGGGTGTGGGAGAGGTGAAACGCCTTATGATCCCGGCTCTGTTTGGTGTATCGGTGGCACAGATTAACCTATTGATTGATACCATTTTGGCCTCGTTTTTGGTCACGGGTTCGGTTTCCTGGCTGTACTATTCAGACCGTTTAATGGAGTTTCCATTAGGGGTGTTTGGTGTCGCTTTGGCAACCGTAGTGTTACCAGGTTTGTCTAAAAAAGCCGCGAATGAAAACTGGCAAGGCTTTCAACAAGATTTAGATTCCGCTTTACGTTTGGTGCTAATTATTGGGTTTCCGGCTACGTTAGGGTTATTGTTATTAGCGGAACCGTTAATTATCAGCCTGTTCTATTACGGCGCTTTTACCGCACACGATGTCAATATGGCGGGTATGAGTTTAATGGCTTACTCGTTTGGTCTACTTGGTTTTATTCTAGTCAAAATTCTTGCGCCTGCTTTTTACGCTCGTAAGGATATGAAAACGCCAGTGAAAGTTGCCATTATCGCGTTAGTGACTAATACCGTGATGAACCTGATTTTGATTGGCCCATTTGCTCATGTTGGCTTAGCCGCAGCTACCACCATCTCGGCGTTTGTAAATGCAGGCTTGTTGTATTGGTATATCACCAAGCAAGATGTGTTTACGCCGTTATCAGGTTGGAGCAAACTCATCCTGCAAATCTTGTTTGCCAATGTCGTGTTGGTTGGATTTATCCTATTAGTCTCGCCAGAATTATCCAGTTGGTTAAGCTTTGATGTCTGGCAGCGTATGAGTTGGTTAATGGGCTTAGTGATTGGTGCGATTGTGATTTATGGCGTGTCGTTGATACTAGTGGGCTTAAACCCAAAACGTTTGTTAAAGAAAGCGTAAGTTAAACTGACCAGGCCTGTTAAGTTCTGAAAAACAGTTTTTCGCTTAAAATCAATA
The DNA here is from genome assembly GCA_034722175.1 of Pseudomonadota bacterium. Taxonomy (GTDB): domain Bacteria; phylum Pseudomonadota; class Gammaproteobacteria; order Thiomicrospirales; family Thiomicrospiraceae; genus Thiomicrorhabdus. The sequence goes on from JAYENR010000126.1 coordinate 44,474, forward strand.
TATTTACAAAGTCTTAAGAGCTTGAATAAGCTATAATTCACGGCTTATTTCAGGTAAGTTTACGTTAAATAAATGCAGTTAATTCGCGGTTTGCACAATTTGGATTCGGTTAAAGCGCCTATTACGCAAGGTGCAGTCTTAACGATTGGCAACTTTGATGGGCTGCATCTTGGCCATCAACAAGTGTTACAGGCGGTCACAGCAGAGGCTAAAAACCGAGATTTACCCAGCATTGTAATGATGTTTGAACCGCTACCGATTGAGTTCTTTGCACCAGATAAAGCGCCAGTACGATTGATGAATCTGCGTGAGAAATTGCAGGCATTTCAATCGACAGAGATTGATTATGTTTTATTGGTGAGATTTAATGCCAAGTTTGCAGGGTTGACTGCAGAACAGTTTGTTCAACAAATCTTATTGGATGGTTTGAATATCAAGCATCTGGTGGTGGGCGATGATTTTCGTTTTGGTAAGCAGCGTCAAGGCGACTTTGCTTATTTGAATCAGCAAGGTCAGCAACACAGATTTACTGTGACGGATATGCCAACCTATGGTGTGGTGAATGAAACTTCTGAACAAGAACGCGTTAGCAGTACCCGAGTTCGTAAAGCCTTAGCTAAACCTGACTTGACAGAGGCACAAGCTCTGTTAGGCAAGCCGTTTAAGTTTAATGGTCGAGTGATTCACGGACAAAAACTCGGTCGGACGATTGGCTTCCCAACCTTGAACTTAAATCCCAAACGCCTGCAAATGCCTGTTTTAGGTGTCTATGCTGTCACCGTTGATGGTATTGCAGATAAACCTTGGCCAGGGGTGGCCAATATTGGATTACGTCCAACCGTTGACGGAATAAGACCTTCAATTGAAGTGCATCTGTTTAATTGGAACCAAGACCTGTACGGACGACATGTTGGTGTCACATTAGAGAAGTACATTCGTCCAGAAATGAAATTTGATGGCATTGAGGCGTTGAAAAACCAAATTCAACTCGATGCCGATACCGCAAAACAGTTTTTTAATATTTAGAGCTCTTTACAGCTATTTGGATGTAAAGAACTCCTAACAACGTTTACACGTTAATCTCAAACGAAGAGAAGAGCATGACAGACTATAAACCAACTTTAAACTTACCAGAAACCGACTTCCCAATGCGTGGCGGTTTACCAAACCGTGAACCAAAGCAGGTTGCCGCTTGGCAGGAGCAGGGGCTTTACCAAACTGTGCGTGAGCACATGGCAGGGCGTCCTAAGTTTATTTTGCACGATGGTCCTCCGTACGCAAACGGAAACATTCACATCGGTCACGCGGTTAACAAAGTGTTGAAAGACATGATTGTTAAGTCAAAAGGTTTAAGTGGGTTTGATGCCCCATTTGTACCGGGTTGGGATTGTCACGGTCTGCCGATTGAGCTGAACGTTGAGAAAAAGAAAGGTAAGGTTGGCCAGAAAATCGGTGCCACGGAATTCCGTGAAGAGTGCCGACTTTACGCCCAGAAACAGGTCGATGGTCAAATGGCGGACTTCCAACGTATGGGTGTCATGGCGGACTGGGATAACCCTTATCTAACCAAAGATTATAAATTTGAAGCCAACGAGATTCGTGCGCTTTCAAAAATCATTCAAAACGGTCACCTAGTCAAAGGCACCAAGCCCGTTTACTGGTCTGTCGGTGGGCGTTCGGCTTTAGCGGAAGCGGAAGTAGAGTACGAAAACAAACGCTCTAAGTCGATTGATGTGCGTTTTAACGTGCTAGATGAAGAGCAGTTCTTTAAGCGTTGTCATCATGTTGAAGATCACACAGGCGAAGGACCTTTGTCTGTGGTGATTTGGACAACCACGCCTTGGACGCTACCGGCTAACCAAGCGGTGTCAATTAATCCAGAATTAGAATACGCGGTGGTTCAAGTTGAAGGTGAACACGGGCCAGAGCGTCTATTTATTGCCGAAGCGATGATTAAAGACGCCATGGATAAATGGGGCTTCGATAAATACAATGTGATCGCTTACGGTCGTGGTGAACAGTTTGATCTGATTCGTCTGCAACACCCATTTTATGACAGAATCGTACCGCTGATTTTAGGTGATCACGTCACTACCGAAGCAGGAACCGGTTGTGTTCATACCGCTCCGGGGCACGGGGTAGAAGATTTCCAAGTCGGTCTTAAATATGACCTAGAAGTGGATTGTCCAGTAGACGGCAACGGTAACTATGTAACAGGAACTCCGTTATTTGAAGGTGAGAACGTACTTAAAGTTGATGATCACGTTCTAGAAGTCTTAAAAGAACATAAAGCGCTGGTTCACATTGAAATCATCGAACACAGTTACCCACACTGCTGGCGTACTAAAACGCCATTGATTTTCCGTGCCACTCCGCAGTGGTTTATCTCCATGACCGAAGGTGGCCTGCGTGATAAAGCGATGGAAGCCATTCCGAAGGTTGAGTGGGTGCCAGAGTGGGGTCAAAACCGTATTGAAGGCATGATCGATGGTCGTCCTGATTGGTGTATTTCACGTCAGCGTTTCTGGGGGGTACCGATTGCGATTTTTGTACATAAAGTCACCTCTGAAATGCACCCGCGTACCGTTGAGTTAATGGAAGAAGTCGCTAAGTTGGTGGAAGAGAAATCCATTGACGCTTGGTACGATCTTGACCCTAAAACCTTGTTGGGTGATGAAGCCGACGATTACGAACAAGTCACAGATATTTTAGATGTTTGGTTTGACTCTGGTATCTCTCACTTCACCGTTTTAGATGAGCGTGAAGAGCTACACTCACCTGCTGACCTGTATTTAGAAGGGTCGGATCAGCACCGTGGTTGGTTCCAGTCGTCAATGCTAACCGCCTTGGCTACGTCAGGTGAAGCGCCATACAAACAAGTCTTAACGCATGGCTTCACCGTGGATAAAGATGGTAAGAAAATGTCTAAATCTAAAGGTAACGTGGTTGCACCGCAACAGATTGCCAACAAGTTTGGAGCGGACATTTTACGTCTATGGATTTCGGCTGCGGATTACCGTTATGAGATGACGGTTTCGGATGAGATTATCAGCCGTACTGCGGACTCTTATCGTCGTATTCGTAACACCGCACGTTTCTTACTGGCAAACCTGAACGGTTTTAACCCAGCGACCGATGCGGTGGCTTACGATGAGTTACTGCCGTTAGATAAGTGGGCAATTGGTCACGCGGCTAAAATTCAGCAAGAGGTGATTGCGGCCTATGACGAATACAACTTCCACGCTATCTATCAAGCGGTCACGCACTTTTGCTCAATCGAGTTAGGCTCGTTCTACTTAGACGTGATTAAAGACCGTCAGTACACCTGTAAAACAGAAGGGCTGGCTCGTCGTTCAGCACAGACTGCGCTTTATCACATTGTTGAAGCGCTAACGCGTTGGATCGCACCAATCTTAAGCTTCACGGCCGAAGAGATCTGGCAGCAGATTCCAGGTGAACACGATAAAACCATCTTTATCTCAACTTGGTATGAAGGCCTAACCGCATTAGATGAAAACGTCGATATGAACTCAGCTTACTGGGATCAACTGATTGCGGTGCGTTCAGCAGTGTCTAAACAGCTAGAACAGCTGCGTAACGACAAAGTGATTAAAGGTTCATTAACTGCCGAAGTGACACTGTATTGTGACGGTGACCTGTTTAATGCAATTAATGCATTAGAAGATGAACTACGTTTTGTACTGATTACCTCAGAAGCGACACTGAAGCCACTGGCTGAGAAATCAGACGACGCACTTGAGTCAGATGTGGAAGGCCTTTGGATTGCCGCAGGCGCAACTGAAAAAGCCAAGTGTGCACGTTGTTGGCACCACCGTGAAGAAGTCGGACAGATTGCCGAGCATCCAGAACTTTGTCAGCGTTGTGTGGATAACATTGATGAGTCTGGAGAGGGTGAAGTTAGACACTTCGCTTAATCGTAAAATTTTAGTTAACCACGAAGGCACGAAGACACGAAGTTTTTATCATTAAACGCTTCCATCTTCGTGCTTTTTTGTATCTACTTTTGATAAATATGGAAAACCCATGTCAGAAAATAAATTAAGTTCCACCGCAGTAAAAACACTTTGGATTGCGGTCGTGGTGATTGTATTAGACCAAATCACCAAAATTTGGGCGGTCGATACCTTAGTCTTTGGTGAACCCGTGGCAGTCATGTCCAATCTGAATTGGACACTGGCGTATAACTACGGTGCGGCCTTTAGCTTTTTGGCCGATATGGGCGGTTGGCAACGTTGGTTCTTTACCGCATTAGCCGCAGTGGTCACGGTGATTTTAGTGTGGTGGCTTAAAAGCTTACCCAATAAACTCAATATCGAAACCTGGGGCATTAACTTGGTCTTAGGGGGCGCAATCGGCAATGTGATTGACCGCATTCTAGAAGGCCGAGTCACCGACTTTATCGACTTCTATATCGGCACATGGCACTACGCGACTTTTAACGTTGCGGACATTGCCATCACAATCGGAGCAGGCCTGTTGATTTTGTCCGAACTGATTTTAAAGCCTAGAGCTGAGAAAAAAGCTAAGCAGGCGGAATAACGGTTTCCATTCGATTTAAAGTTTTTAAAAACGAGCAGGCCTGCTCGTTTTTTTTTATCATCAAAAAGTTGTCGTTAATTTATAGGCGTTTTACTAAGTAATTAATCACTAATTCATATCTGTTAATGTTTATAATTCGAATTGAATAATAAAAGGAATTCATTAATGACAACTAAATCAAAATTGAAAAATGCACTAAGTGCGATAGACGATGCCAAGCGTGCACTTAAACGAGCAAAGCAGGTTGAAGCAGCATATTCTGATGCTGGAAAAGCCCTCAGAGAATTAGATGAAGCCGAGAATTACATTAGAAAAGCGATGCGGGAAGTTGATTAGACAGTTTATTAGGTTAGAGTAATAATTTAATGAAAATCTATGATATTAATTATTAGCTTTTATCAGGCGTTAATGTAAATTTCACAAAGTAAATTTCCAACCTTGAAAAAGGGAAAAAGGGGACGTTACCACTGCTGTCCCACTTAGCCGAAATGAAAAAGCCTGAATCCATACAGATTGTTACAATGTAAGTACGACCAACCATATGTAATAACTGAGGATTCAGGCTATGAGCTTTCATAATACAGCAGTGGTAGCATCCCCTTTTTCTCTGAGTTGATCTTAAAGCCGAGAGCTGAGAAAAGAGCCAAACAGGCTGAGTAACCGCTTCAAAACCTTTCCAATCCCTTTTAAAAACGACCAGGTCTGGTCGTTTTTATTTAGGCAAGTTTAATTATTTAAAATAAATCTACTGGGATATATTTATTTTTTGTTTT
>JAYENR010000127.1:0-2093 GCA_034722175.1 Pseudomonadota bacterium
ACAATAACTTTTTCACCAATTTGAACAAATAGAGGAACCTGAACCACGGCACCTGTGCTTAACGTTGCTGGCTTCCCCCCCGTTCCTTGAGAGTCCCCTTTTAAACCAGGGTCGGTATCGGTGACTTCAAGCGTAATTTGTTTTGGTGGTGTCACTGAAATTGGTTGACCGTTAAAAAGAGTCACCGTACACATATCTTGTTCGATTAACCATTTCTGTACATCTGCAACGGCTGCTTCTTCCGCCTGAAATTGATCGAAGGACTCCGCATCCATAAAGTGCCAGAATTCGCCATCGTTATAAAGGTATTGAAGATCCGTATCAACCACGTCAGCTGCTTCAACCTTTTCACCCGATTTAAATGTTTTTTCCACCAATTTCCCTGTTACAAGGTTACGGTATTTAACACGGTTAAAGGCCTGACCTTTACCTGGTGAAACCTGCGTATTTTCAACAATTGAACAAGGCTGTCCATCCATTAAAAACTTTAAACCACCTTTAAATTCAGTTGTACTGTAAGTTGCCATATCTTTACCTGTGCTCTTATCTTAAAATAGGGTGCCGAGTCGTTCTAAAAACTAAAACATTAAAACACTCTGGACTAATAATTGCGGTTATTCTAACTGAAAAGCCGTTTGCTGAAAACAAAAGCTCAATAAACTCAAAACAAACCTTTATGACTCAATCACTAACCGACCTATGCCACCAGCTTAAGCTTTCTCCAGAAAACTTAGAGATACATGACAGCGAATTTCGGTTTAAAGCGCATGAGGATTTTATTGAGCAAATCCAACTGGGGGATAAAAACGACCCGTTACTCAAGCAAATCCTGCCGATAGAGCTTGAAACCAAAAGCCATGCTGACTATAAAATCGACCCCGTTGGCGATCTTAAAAAAAATCCCACGCCAAGCCTGATTCATAAATACCATGGTCGAGTCTTATTAATGGCAAGCCCCAAGTGTGACATTCATTGCCGCTACTGTTTTCGCCGTCACTTTCCGTATGAACAACAGATCAATCAACGACATTGGCAAACGGCTTTAGAGTCAATTCAACAAGACCGCTCTATTCACGAAGTGATTTTAAGTGGCGGCGACCCATTTAGCTTATCGGAACCTGCTTTGGTCAGTTTGATCGAAAAAGTTGAAGCGATTGAACATATCCGTACCCTACGAATTCATACCCGAACCCCTATTGTTGCCCCTTCTAAATCGCCACAAAAACGATTCATTGATTGGGCAAAACAGAGTCGTTTAAATAAGGTTTTGGTGGTGCACTGCAATCACGCCAATGAACTCAGTAAAAAGACAGCAGGCCTGCTCAATTTGTATCGTGAAACCGGCTTTCAACTATTAAACCAAAGCGTATTGTTAAAAGAGGTGAACGACAACAGTGAAGCCTTAATTAACTTAAGCCATGCGCTGTTTAATCAAGGGGTATTGCCTTATTATTTGCATCAATTAGACAAAGTACAAGGTGCAAGTCATTTTGAGGTATCAGATACAGAGGCACTCAAACTGCATGAAAACATCCGCAAATCACTGCCCGGCTACCTAGTACCAAAATTAGTAAGAGAGCAAGCCGGAGAACCTTATAAAACACCTTTATAAAGCAAAATTATATATGTCTAAAGATTTCCAATCAAACTACTAGGTTTTTCTGTTAGCATTAATACATGGTCTTAAGTTAATGTGAATCTATCATGCTGTTATTTACAAACCTCCCCCCCTTCTTGATCTCATTACGTTCACACAGCCTGAATAGTTTAATCGCTCTACTCATCGGTTTATCTCCCTTAAACCTATACGCCAGTAACGAACCCAATCAAACCATCCCTATTTTAATTGATGGAAAATGGCTGCAAAACAAAATGGTAAGGCAACCAAATGACTTAGTTTTAATTGATTTACGTTCACCAACGGCTTATGAAGCTGGACATATCCCAGGTGCAATAAACCTCCCCTTTCCAAAATTTAATCGCTCTATCAATGAAGTTAAAGGTTTTTTATTAACCCCTCTTAACTTTCAAGAGCTGATGGAAAAAAGCGGTATCAGCCAAGATGACCACTTAATACTCTATAGTGATAAAAC
>JAYENR010000128.1:0-12213 GCA_034722175.1 Pseudomonadota bacterium
AGTGCTTGTCCGTTGGAACGAGGCGTATTCTATACAATCACAAACTTTGCGCAACCCCTAATTGCATCTTTTTTACACTTTTATGACTCTTTTTTCGACTTCTCGCCAAAACACCCTTTTTTACCCACTTTACGCATAGGTTATCCACAAGGTTATTCACATTACACCCTCTTAACCCCATAAATACGTATCTATTTCTTTGACTCTTTTTAGTTATCAACGGCTAATTCTTTACTCTAATAACTAAAAAAGCCAAGATTGATCAATCAATCTTGGCTTTGAGACGTTAGATTCTATTTAATAGAAACGTTATGCAATCGTAATCTTGGCAAACTTACGTTTTCCCACTTGATAAACCGCAGTGGTTCCAGCTGGCATAACCTGACGACTGTCACTGACCTTCTCACCGTTAACCTTCACCGCACCTTGTTTTGTCATGCGATGACCATCGGAAGTTGAACCTACCAAGCCTGCTTCCTTGAGAATATTGGCTAATGGCATCTCACCACTAATTGTCACTTCATCAATATCATCCGGAATGGCATTTTTACTGAATTTTGTTTCAAAGTCTTTCAACGCGCCTTGTGCCGCCTCTCCGGAATGGAAACGAGCAATCAACTCTAAGGCTAACTTCACTTTGATATTACGAGGATTTTCGCCATTTTCGACGGCGTCTTTTAACCCCTGAATAGTTTCGATACTTTCAAAACTCAATAACTCATAGTAGCGCCACATCAACTCATCTGAGACAGACATGACTTTACCGAACATATCGTTTGGCGCATCTTTAATACCAATATAGTTATTTAAAGACTTAGACATCTTCTGCACGCCATCCAACCCTTCCAATATTGGCATCGTTAATGTACATTGTTGAGGCTTATTGTAATGACCCTGCAAGGTACGTCCCATCAATAGGTTGAACTTTTGATCCGTCCCCCCTAGTTCGATGTCTGCATCCATCGCTACAGAGTCGTAACCTTGAACCATTGGGTATAAAAATTCATGAATCGCAATCGGTGTATTCGATTTAAAACGATCAGAGAAATCATTACGCTCTAACATACGCGCAACGGTAACCTGACCCGCTAACTTGATCATGTCCTCAGCGGTCATTTTTGACATCCACTCTGAGTTATACATAACCGTGGTTTTTGCAGGATCTAGAATTTTAAATACCTGCTCTTTATAAGTAGCGGCATTTACTTCAATCTCTTCACGCGACAAAGGTGGACGAGTAGCACTCTTTCCAGTTGGATCACCAATCATTGCGGTGAAGTCACCAATTAAAAACAGTACTTCATGCCCTAAATCTTGAAACTGTTTTAATTTATTAATTAGAACTGTATGCCCAAGGTGCAAGTCGGCTGCCGTTGGATCAAACCCGGCTTTCACTCGTAACGGCTTACCGCTTTCTAGTTTTTCAATTAATTCTTTTTCAACCAGAATCTCTTCTGATCCACGTTTAATAATCGCTAACTGTTCTTCTACTGATTTCATTGTTCTTTACTTACTTAAATCTAAAAAAAATCTTCAAAACTGACCAGGCCTGATCAAATATTTAAACTGCACCACACAAAACGGTATCGGTATTTAACTCTAACCCACCAGTGAGCTGTGACACCGAGCTCAAACCGTTGGCTTGTAAATATTTGGCGATGCCTTTATTGATATTCTTAACAATCAATGGGTCTTTAGCGACCGCAGTGCCCACCGCGACCATAGAAGCCCCCGCTAAGAAAAACTCAATTGCATCTTCGGCACTGGCAATGCCGCCCAATCCAATAATCGGAATATTGTGCTGTTTTGCGATTTGATACACTTGGTGCACTTTTAAAAGCGCCACCGGCTTAATCGCTGGACCAGACAGGCCACCTTGGTTATTACCTAAAGTTGGTTTACGAGTCTGCGCATCAATTTGCATGCCCATTAAAGTATTGATCGCAGACAAAGCATCGGCTCCCGCATCAATCACTCGACGCGCGCCTTCGGCAATGTCGGTTTGATTCGGCGACAACTTTACAATCAGTGGCTTAGTGGTGTTAGCGCGACACGCTTCGACCACTCGTGCTGCCATATCCGGATCATTACCAAATGCCGCGCCGCCCTTTTTGACATTCGGGCAAGAGATATTTACTTCAATCGCTGGCAAGGCCGTTTGATCAAACAAACGGACCACTTCTGCGTACTCTTCAATACTCGAACCTGAGACATTAATAATATAATGCGTCTCATCCATATCAAGCTGAGGCAGATAATCATTAATCACCACCTGCGCACCCGGGTTTTGCAGACCAATTGAGTTTAAAAGACCACTCGGCGACTCCATCACACGCTCTGCTTTATTTCCCAATTTAGGCTCTAGCGTGGTGCCTTTTAAAAACATCGCACCGACATCGCGATTGGAAAACCCCGAAACAGACTGGTATTCTATGCCGTATCCAGCGTTCCCCGAGGCCATGGCCACCGGAGAATTGAATTTTATTCCACAAATTTCGACAGATAAATCAACCATAGAAGCCGTCCTGTATGTTGCACATCATTTTATATGAACCAGAAATCCCTCAAAATACTGGGGCTCTGATCCGCCTTAGCGCCAATATGGGCGCACATTTACATCTAATCCACCCAATCGCATTCGACCTGAGTGAGAAAAAGGTTCGTCGAGCAGGTTTGGATTACGCCGAGTTGGCCAACTTACAAGAGCATGAAAGCCTTGAGGCCTGTTTAGCTAAAATCAAACCGAACCGTGTTTTTGCCTTAACCACTAAAACGACTCGCTATTATACCGAACCCAAGTTTGAAAACGGCGATGCTTTTCTGTTTGGCCCTGAAACCCGTGGTTTACCAGCCGAAGTCATTCAAAGTCTTCCAGAAGAGCAGCGCCTAACCATTCCAATGATGCCGGGTGGACGCAGTTTAAACTTAGCCAATGCCGTTTCAGCAATGGCCTATGAAGCTTGGCGACAACTCGATTTTGATATGAAACTCTAAACACACTCCATATCGAAAATGCGAATGTAAATAAACCAAAAAGGCGATCTAAATTGATTAGATCGCCTTTTTTTTGTTTCAAAAAACATCTGAACAGGCCTTTATACCCTCTTGCGGGGTGTGTTCAAAACAAACCATTTAAAACCGGACGAGATCACTCCGATTCGGAGCGTCCATCTCGAGCCATTAATTCCTTAACCGCTTCTTTAGGTGAACATTCACCCACCACAATACGATATACCTGCTCCATAATAGGCAAATCTAACTGATAACGATCAGCGATCTGCTTTACTACCTTTACCGCTTTAACCCCTTCCACAACCTGACCGATTGAAGCAATTACTTCATCAATACTACTATTGCTTCTGGCCAGCTGTAATCCAAACCGACGATTGCGTGACAGATCATCCGTACAAGTCAAAACTAAATCACCAAGCCCCGCCAACCCCATAAAGGTTTCAGCTTGGCCGCCTAAAGCCTGACCTAAACGCATCATTTCCGCCATTCCACGCGCCACCAACGCGGCACGAGCATTCGCCCCCAAGTTCAAACCATCGCTTAAACCCGTGGCAATCGCCATAATGTTTTTATAAGCACCACCAATTTCCACCCCAACAATATCTTGCTGAGTGTACATTCTGAAATTCGCATGATGAAATGCCTTCGCCCAAAACTCAGCTTCTTGTGGAGTTTCAGAAGAACTCACCATTGCAGTTGGTAAACCTTTAGCTACTTCATCGGCAAAGGTTGGGCCGGTTAACACCGCCATAGGCTGCTGTTCACCTAACTCCTGCTGCACCACCTGATGCAACATGAAGGCCGTATCAGCCTCAAAACCTTTGGTTGCCCAAGCAAAATGCACCGACTGATTATCAGGCATTAATTTATGAATTTGAGTTAGGGTGTCTCGAAATACATGGCTTGGCACTACCACCAACACGCCATCAACTCCCGCTAAGGAGTCAGACAATTGACTGGAAACAACTAGGCTTGCTGGGAATTCAACGCCTTTTAAATACTTAGCATTGACTCTCTCTGCTTGTAGCAACTCAGCTTGTTGCTGACTATGTGTCCACAAGTTAACCTTGTGTCCAGCACGCACTAGGTGAATCGCCAATGCGGTTCCCCAAGCTCCAGCACCAATCACCGCTAAACTAAGAGAGTTTGCTTGATTCAAGGCCATTAAAGCAGACTTATTGAGCAGTTTCGTTTTCTGGTTTTTGTGCTGCGGCTTGCTGCAAGTGTCCTTGATACATCGCATCAAAGTTAACTGGCTCAAGTAATAGTTGTGGGAAACCACCACGAGTGACTAAGTCAGAGATCGCTTCACGCGCATATGGGAACAAGGTGCCTGGACACTGAGAACCTAAAAGGTAGCTAAGCTCATCTTTATTAAAGCCTTCTAACGAGAAGATTCCTGCTTGCTCAACTTCACATAAGAAAGCAACATGATCTTCAACTTTAGTGGTTGCGGTAACACGCAAAATAACGTGATACACACCCTCTTCTAAGCTTTTACTTTCAACGTTTAAATTTACTTCTAAATTAGGCTTAAATTCAGAGGTAAAAATACCCGGAGTATTTGGAGATTCAAACGAGATATCTTTGGTGTAGATTTTCTGGATAACAAATTTTTGCTCAGTCGCTTCAGACATGATTTTTCCTTAATAGTTTCGGCACATTGGCCAGTCATTATTTATGCGTTTAGTAATGGATCGATTTCGCCACGTTTATCAGCCGCAGACAGATCGTCAAAGCCACCAACGTGATGATCACCGATAAAGATTTGCGGCACCGTATTGCGACCGGTTTTGGCTTCCATGTCTGCCCACATCTGTGCATTACCACCTACATCAATGGTTTCGTAAGTTACGCCTTTTGAATCTAATAGACGTTTTGCCATATTGCAATATGGGCAAGTCGCTGTGCAATAAATTACTACCTGTGCCATGTTCGTTTCCTTTTTCTGTTTCGCCTTATTGGCTACTTTTTTTTGTTTTTTTTTGACTTAACCGAACTGACCGGTAGCCCAGCTGAACGCCAAGCATTCATGCCACCCGCTAAGTTAAACACCTGAGTATAGCCATTTTTAACCAGCATTCCAGCTGCTTTACCTGAACGCGCACCCGATAAACAGAACACCACCACTGGTTTCTCTTTATCTGCTTTGATGGTATCCATTTTAGAAGCCAACTCTGTTACCGAAATATTGGTTGCTGCACCAATCGTACCTTCCTTGAATTCACCTGCGGTACGAACATCTAACATATAGGCATCATCGTTAAATAAACGGGTCGCTTCATCTGTGTTCACACTTTTGTAACCAGAAATCTTATCGCCTACATAACTGTAAATTAACATTGCCATAATCACTACTAAGGCAACAAACAAAAGCATCTGCTCTTGTATAAACTCATTAATCATTTATCTTTCCTTAAATTCGCTTTTAGCGACCTTTACACGAACTATTGACGAAAGAAAATAGGAAAAAATGTAACTGAATAAGGCCAAAAATGCAGTTAATAACTAGCTATTAACAAAATTTTGAACGCAAAGTAGTGACATTTTAGCCATTTTTCTCGTTTATATTCTCGTACAAAGGTTGCTTTTAATACCAAACCTGATGATTTTAACAGCGAAAGTGGATACAATGAATCGTATTTTTCAAAATTTTATGGTAGTGAATCACAAATGAGTCAAGAACTGAAACCGAAGATCAAAATAGAGAACCGTCCAACTGGGCTTATCATCCTTGATGGTTGGGGGCACCGTGAAGAAGTGGAACATAATGCGATCGCCCAAGCCAACACCCCAAACTGGGATAAGTTAGTGGCCAATAACCCGCATACTTTGATCCACACTTCAGGAATTAAAGTGGGGCTACCAGAAGGACAGATGGGGAACTCAGAGGTGGGTCACCTTAATTTAGGTGCAGGTCGTGTGGTTTACCAAGAGTTAACTCGTATTCAAAAAGATATTGATGACGGTCGTTTCTTTAACAACAACGCCTTATTAAATGCGATTGATAAAGCCGTTGAACGTAATCACACCGTGCACATTATGGGCTTACTGTCTGATGGTGGTGTTCACTCACACATTGAACACATCAAAGCGGCCCTGTCCCTTGCGGTAGAACGTGGTGCTAAGCCTCTGCTACATGTTTTTGCAGATGGCCGTGATACTGCACCTCAAAGTGCTCTTAAATACGTTGAAGATATAGAAAATCACTTTAAGAAAATCGGCAGCGGGCGTATTGCTTCTGTCACTGGACGTTTCTTTGCATTAGATCGTGATAACCGTTGGGAACGAATTGAAGAGGCTTACGATGTTATCTGCTGTGGCGATGCAGAATACTATGCAACCTCTGCGAAAGAGGCCATCGAAATGGCTTACGAACGTGGCGAAACCGATGAGTTTGTTAAGGCGACGGCAATCCTGAGTAAAAAAGGGAAAAAGTCTAAAATCAAAGACGGTGACTCAATCATCTTTATGAACTACCGTTCTGACCGTGCGCGTCAACTAACTAGCTCGTTTATTATGAGTGACTTTGGTGAATTCCACCGCTGTAAAACGCCTATCCTTTCGGAGTTTGTGACCTTAACGGAATACCACAAAAACTTTGAAAGCTTTGGCGCTAGCATCGCTTACCGCCCAACCAAACTAAAGAATACCTTTGGTGAAGTGATTGCAAAACTAAAGTTACGTCAGCTACGTATTGCTGAAACAGAGAAGTATGCTCACGTTACTTTCTTCTTAAACGGCGGAATTGAAGCGCCTTATCTAGGTGAAGAACGTATTTTAGTGCCCTCTCCACAAGTGCAAACTTATGACCTTCAACCAGAAATGAGCCTTCCAGAACTCACTGAAAAGCTGGTTGAAGCGATTGAGTCAGGTCGTTTTGATACCTTTATCTGTAACATCGCCAACCCGGACATGGTTGGACACTCTGGTAATTTTGAAGCCTGTGTTAAAGCCGTTGAAGCGGTAGATAAAGCGGTAGGGGAGATCACCGCAGCTTTAGAAAAAGCCAATGGACAAGCGTTAATTACCGCTGACCACGGTAATATAGAAATGCTACAAGATCCTGAAACAGGTGAGCCTTTAACCTCTCACACCACTTTCCCAGTGCCTTGTGTCTATTTCGGACCGAAAAAAGACATTCACTTAAAAGATGGGGGTTCTTTGCCAGACATTATGCCAACTATGTTGAACTTAATGGGCATTAACCAACCAGAAGAGATGACAGGAACAACCTTAGTCGTTAAAAACTAAATTTCGTCATTTTCAAACTAAACAGGCCTGGTCAGATTCGTTTGACCAGGTCTGTTTGCTTTCTAAAACACACTCTAGACTGGAAAAACCGACTAAATCAGCCTATGCTAACCATAACCTTAATTTTAAAGAGTTATTAGCGTGTCCGACTTGCTAAATCAGCCCCTGTTTTGGCTCTATTTTTCATATATCAGCCTAGTGATTGCTACCTTGCTGCATATGCTTTATCAGCAACGCTCTCCACAAAATCTGATGGCGTGGCTACTGACCCTACTACTATTGCCTTATCTTGGCGTGATTCTCTACCTGTTTTTTGGCTCACGTAAATTCTTTAAAAAACGTAATAAAACCCTGATTTCCATAAAATCGATTTCTGACTTTCAATCGGGCAATACACTGGCCATAGAAACCAATAAAATTCTCTGTACCAACCAAATTGCGGGTACCACACAAGATAACCATGTCCAACTTTTTCATAATAGCCAAGAAGCCTTCAGTACTTTTCTAGCTGCCATAGAAAACGCCACTTCAAGCATTTATATTGAAACCTATATTCTCGAACTTGATCGAACAGGCAACACAATTCTTGAAGCCTTAACTGAAAAAGCCAAACAAGGGTTAGAAGTCTGCCTACTATTGGATGGCATTGGCTCTTGCCCTCTCTATCGCAACCGATCATCACTAAAAGAGTTCAAAAAACATGGCGGAAAAATCACTTTTTTCAACCCCGTTTTCAGAGCTCTATTTAGCGGTCAAATCAACTTAAGAAATCATCGCAAGATTTATCTTTTTGACCAGGTCACCCTATTTACGGGCGGCATGAATCTATCTAACGATTATTTAGGCGACTCACACTCAGACCAACCACATTGGAAAGACCTACTATTTAAAATTGAAGGGCCGGCTACCAGCCACTATCTAAATATCTTTAAAGAAGACTGGCTATTTGCCACTCAACAAGCCATCAAAACAACAGCCGTTTCACCCTCCAAACAATCTAACGGAACACACCAGCAAGTCATTCAAGTGGTACCCTCTGGGCCAGATATTGAAGGCGACCCTTTATTTGAAACCTTACTGCACAGCTTTTACTCTGCCAAACAACAGATTCAAATCATTACCCCTTATTTTATACCTGATAGTGCTGTGCTAAACGCTTTACTGATTGCCATTAAACGTGGGGTTAAGGTACAACTCTTTACCCCTGAAACATCAGACCATCTGATCTTCGATTTAGGGCGTAGTTCTTATATGCGTGAGCTCGCTGAAGCAGGTGCTGAAATACTCTATTACACCGACAATATGTTACATGCCAAACTGGTAATGATTGATCGACAAGTCATGCTGTCTGGGTCGGCCAATCTGGATTACCGCTCGTTATTCATCAATCATGAAGTGGCCAACTTCATATACTCTGACACGCTAATTAAACAAACACAAAACTGGATTGACCAATTAAAACCAAATTGTATTCACTACACACCTACCCCAAACCGTGTACGCCGCTTACTGGAAAATCTAACTCGCATCATTGCCCCTATTTTGTAGCTGAATAATCGAATGTATAAACCCAAACACACCCCGCTATCCGTTAACACTGAAGCTCAACATGACTCGTTACCTGAGCGCTTTACCCTACTCGTGTGGAACTTACAAAAAAGTGATTTTTCACACTATCTGCACCGCCCGATAGAAGAACTCATTAAGATTCCCGTTCCGCATATACTCTCTTTACAAGAGGCCGCCACTCAGTTTGCCCAAAATCGATTCTTTAACCTCCCTTTTGTGATGGCTCCCAATATCCAAACTTCCAAAGGCCACTTCGGAGTCGTGACCGCTTCCTCTCACCAAATTAAGCCATACCGCCAGTGCCTGACTCATTCAAGAGAGATTGGTTTAACCACTCATAAAACATCTTTAATCACTCACCACCCCTTAAGCAATGGGGAGGTGTTAACACACGTTAATATTCATGCCATTAACTTTGTCAGAAACCAAGTCTTTAACCAAGAGTTACAGCACTTGTGGTCTTTTCTGACCCATCAATCTGGTCCGATGATCATCAGCGGCGACTTCAATACCTGGAACAAAACGCGCCTGAAAGTCTTACAACAGGCCACCACCAAACTTAAACTTCAGGCCGTCAACTTCCCTGATACTCAACCAATCAAAACCATGCTAAGACAACCACTCGATCATATTTTTTATCGAGAACTCACCCTGCAAAACGCTCAAGCACTCAATGTTCCTCACATCTCTGACCACAATCCACTGGTTGCGACCTTCCTGGCATCTAAAAATAATTAAGTTGCTCATAAACAATGGTAAAATTTGATTCCAATTGCATCTATAAAGTATAATTTCGCACCTAATTTTATTAATTGAACGTGCTAGTACTAGGCAAATCCCTTATATATCAACAACATAAATAGAAATTATGTTCTGTTTATATGTAAGATTTGACAGACAGGAAACCGAATATGAATCCCTTACAATCCCAACCAGGTCTAAATTTAAAAGGCCTCTACTCTCCTGAGTTCGAAAAAGAGAACTGTGGTTTTGGTTTAATCGCCAATATGGACGATAACGCCAGCCATTGGGTCGTAGAAACGGCTATTGAATCTCTTATGAACATGACTCACCGTGGTGGGGTTGCAGCCGATTGCTGTACGGGAGACGGTTGTGGACTGTTAATCAAAAAGCCTGATACGTTCTTAAGAGCTGAAGCTGAACAAGCTGGATTTGAGTTAGCAGACATCTATGCGGCAGGTATGATTTTCTTAAATCAAGACAGTGACAAAGCGGCATCCGCTCGTAAAGCACTTGAAACTAAGCTGACTAATAAAGGATTAATCATTGCTGGATGGCGTACGGTTCCTGTTGCGTCTGACGTATTGGGGGATCAAGCAGCGGGTATGGAGCCACTGATTGAACAGGTGTTTGTTAATGCACCTGCCGATATGACTGAAGCCGAGTTCAACCGTCTACTGTTTACTGCACGTCGTAAAACAGAGATGGAAATTGAACCAGTTGATGGCACCTTCTATATTGCCTCTTTAAACAGCCAGTTATTGTCGTATAAAGGTCTGGTTATGCCTAAAGAGCTACCAGAATTTTATTTAGACCTCAAAAATGAAGCCTTTACTTCATCGTCAATTTCGTACCACCAACGTTTTTCAACCAATACATCACCGCAATGGCGTTTGGCTCAGCCGTTCCGTTTCTTGGCTCACAACGGTGAGTTAAACACGGTTCGCGCTAACCGTAACTGGGCATTGGCACGTCAAAGCAAATTTGAAACGCCACTATTACCAGATTTAGCAGAGCTAAAACCATTGGTTGCTCAAACCGGTTCTGATTCAAACTCATTAGACAACATGATGGAAGTGTTGATGATGGGCGACATGCACATCTTCCAGGCTCTACGTCTATTGGTTCCACCTGCTTGGCAGAACATTCCAAATATGGATGCCGATAAAAAAGCCTTCCTAGAGTACAACTCTATGCACATGGAACCTTGGGATGGACCAGCTGGAATGGTTATCAACACGGGTAAGTATGCCATTTGTGGAGTGGATCGTAACGGTCTACGTCCGACTCGTTATGTAATCACAAAAGATCGTCACATTACCTTTGCATCTGAGATCGGTGTTTACAACTACGCACCAGAAGATGTTGCTGAAAAAGGCCGTTTAAAGCCAGGTCAAGCGATTGCGGTTGATCTTGAAAACGGCACCCTGATTAAGCCCGAAGAGATCGATAATCAGCTTAAAAATGCCAAGCCATACCGTAAATGGATGGACGAAGGCTACATGCACATTGAAGAGAAGCTGGAACAAGACGAAATCACCTTAGGCTGGGATCGCAACACGGCGGACACTTACCAAAAGTATTTCCAGGTCACATTTGAAGAGCGTGATGCGGTTATCCGTGTGCTAGCAGAAGACGGTCAAGAAGCGACAGTGTCTATGGGTGACGATGCCCCACTACCGGTTTTCTCTCACAAACCACGTTCAGTCTTTGACTACTTCCGTCAGATGTTTGCGCAGGTGACTAACCCGCCAATCGATCCATTGCGTGAAAACATTGTTATGTCTCTAAACACCTGTTTTGGTAAAGAACAAAACATGTTTGAAGAAGGCCCAGAGCACGCTCGTCGTTTAGAAGTGAACTCGCCAGTATTGAGTCCATCAATGATGGATCAACTACTATCACTAAAAGATGAAGACTACCAAAACAAAGTCATCTCTCTGCATTACAACCATGAAGAGATGGGCATGAAAGCGGCAATTGAAAACGTCTGTGACCAAGCGGTTAAAGCGGTTCAAGATGGCTTCACACTAGTTATCCTAAGTGATATGGGCATCGAGAACGGTAAAACCACTATTCCTGCGTCAATGGCAACCGGTGCGGTTCACCACCGTTTAATTGTTGAAGGCTTACGTCCAGAATCAAACATTATTGTTCAAACGGGTACGGCTCGTGATCCACATCACTTTGCAGTCTTAATCGGTTACGGTGCAACGGCTGTATTCCCATACTTAGCGTATGAAAGTATGCAAGATATGCGTCGTACTAACGAGCTGAACAACGAAGTTGGTGTAAGCAAATACATTGCAAACTACCGCAAAGCGATCAATAAAGGCCTGTTTAAAATTCTGTCGAAAATGGGGATTTCAACCATTGCGTCTTACCGTGGTTCACAGCTATTTGAAGCCGTTGGCTTAACCTCTGAAGTGGTTGATCTTTGTTTCAAAGGCACACCAACCCGTATTCAAGGAACCAACTTCCAACACCTAGAATTAGATCAGCGCCGTTTAGCATGGGAAGCATTTAACCCGCGTATTTGACTGAGGTCATTGGAGATGCACCGGTTCCACCGTCGTAACCAGAAATGGTAATTAGGTCAGCGTAGGCTTTTGCCACACCTGCGGCAATGGTTCCAAC